>JAYTDP010000321.1:0-16191 GCA_043735865.1 Bdellovibrionales bacterium | reverse complement strand
AATGACAAACCCTTTTTTTCACCCAAAATCGCGATCGTTGTGAGAATGCAGCTCGCGAGCGCCGCGCCCACAAGGTCGGTCGGTGAAAATCTTTCGCCTTTTCCATTATTATCTTTAGGTGCATCGGTTTCGATGTGCGAGCCAGACGGCCCATGCGTCAAACTGCAATGTTTCTCGCCCTGATAAGTGACGTTCATTTTGACCATGCGAAACCTCCAGCCATTCTATACAGAAATGTTGCAATAAAATCCAGCCGCCGTTAGAACAAACATTCATTCGCCCCTAGGAGTTCTTATGTCATGCCCTTGTGGATCCACCATCGCTATCGAAAATTGTTGCGAGCCGTATATCAAAGGCAAATCGCTTCCGGATACGGCCGAAAAATTAATGCGATCACGTTACACCGCCTACACTCTTGTTGACGTCGACTACTTAAAAAAGACATTGGCTCCCGAGTCTCGCCGAGATTTCGATGCAGCACAGACTAAGAAGTGGGCCGGTCAAGCCGAATGGAAGGGATTGCAAATCCTTTCAACTGAAAAAGGCGGCCCCGATGACAAAAAGGGTGTTGTCGAATTCACTGCCACTTACGCAACTGAAGGCACGACGCTTGATCATCACGAAGTTTCTGAATTTCGCAAAGATGAAAACGGCCAGTGGTTTTTTGTTGACGGTGATTCGCACACCCACAAAGAGGGCGAAACCCATGGTCATCACAGCCACGCAAAGCCACAAACCATTGTGCGCGAAACACCGAAGGTGGGTCGAAACGACGCCTGCCCTTGCGGAAGTGGCAAAAAATATAAGAAGTGTTGCGCGGCGTGAACGTAAGCCCTAATCAATTCCGAGACATTTTGACCATGCATCAAAAAATCACGGTCGTTGGAATCAGCCCCAACCCGTCACGTCCTTCTCATCAAATCGCAGTTTATATGAAACAGAATGGTTACGATGTTGTCGGTGTGAATCCGGGTCACGAGCAGATTGCCGGAATAAAAATTTATAAAACTCTCGCCGGTGTCCCTGCCGACTTTCGTAAATTCGTTGATGTTTTCAGAAGTCCTGAGAATGTCCCCGAGCTGGTGGACGACATTTTAAAAGTGGGAGGAGTTGAAGTGCTCTGGCTCCAACTTGGAGTCGGTCACCCAGAAGCTGAGAAAAAAGCAGAGGCCAAAGGTATTCGTGTGGTTTCCGAACACTGCCTTCTCGTCGAACATCGCCGATTTATGTAATTTGAAAATATTCATCTAAGCGCTCGAGAATCGACATCCAGCCGCGCTTCGTTTTATCGTAATATTCTTCTGGTATATCTTCATGAATTAAACTTAATTTAGTCCCGGTCCCAATTGCCGTCAGAGAAATAATGACTCGGCCCTTATGCTCCGAATACTTTGGCAATTCCCACGTGAAAATTAAACGTCGCGGACGATCCACCACCGAGTAAGTTCCACTGTGTTCAATCGTTTGGCGCTCACGAGACACCGTGAAATTAAATTTTTCGCCAACCCGCCCATCAATTTTCGTTACGAGATGTTCGTCAGTCGGTGGAAATAACCATTGCCGGACGCTGTCGACAGATAACCACGCATCGAAAACTCTTGCCGGAGATTCGGAAAAAACATGATCGACGTGAACGTCTGCATTTGGCTTCGTATCCATGAGAGTACTTTAGACGTTAACCGAGATATTGTAAAAGCCGAGCAGCGGCAAAATCGACAAATTTTCGAACTCGGATGGGCGGCTCTTTTTGGTGGGGAATTAGAATCTGAATAGGCGTGGGCACGGTCGACCATTCGCGGAACACATGCACTAGCTCACCGCTCGCAATTCTTTCCCGGGCTAAAAATTTTGATAAGAGCGTAATGCCGCCACCATGCTCGGCCATTTGCCGGAGGGTAAAAAAATTATTACTCGCGAAAGCCACTTTCAACTTTAGAGTCCGGCTTTCGCGTCCGTTGGTGATTTTCACCGAATAACGCTTTAAATCGGCGGGAGTAAAAGCCAGAAAAGGCACCTCCTCCGCCTGATCGATTCGATTGAGACCGCCAAACCGAGCGGCGACTTCGGGGCTCGCGACGAAAATGAGATCGACCTCCCCGACTTTTTTTTGAATCATGGTGCTGTCTTTGACTCGCCCGATTCGTATGGCCACGTCCACGGACTCTTTTACCAGATCGATCGACAGGTTACTCGACCACACCCCTATCTGAACCTTTGGATACTGGAGCATGAATTCGCGACACAGGCGGCCCATAAATTCTGAGCTTATATCTTCCGGCACCGTAACTCGAATCGGACCCGAAACTTCGTCGGAAGCAACGGATAGCTCCTCCCATGTCGAATTGAGTTCAGTGAGGAGTGGCAACGTGCGACGAAATAGATCGTGCCCCGCCTGAGTTAACTGAAATTGCCGTGTCGTTCGATAGATGAGTTGTACGCCGAGTTCTTTTTCGAGACGAGCAATGTGGCGACTGACGCGCGACTTCGGCTGCTTTAAGTTTAAAGCCGCTTTCGAGAAGCTCCCCGCCTGGACCACTTCACGAAAGATTTGAAGGCCGCTGATATCGATGTTTAACGCCATTCGACAAAATCCATTGTTCTATTATTAGAACACTGAATGTCAAAACTGTCTACTATTGGAACAATAGAAAAAGTGCGATAAAGAGGAGTCAGCAGTTCGCAATCAAACAACAGGAGAGACCAATGATCAAACTAGTTCCGTTTTTCGCCGCAGCCTTAATCGCCCTTCCGGCCTTAGCCGAAATGAAATACAGCCCGGGCCAATATGATATCGATCCCATGCATTCGAAATTAGGCTTCGAGATTCCGCATTTAGTGATTTCAACTGTTGAAGGCAAATTCAATAAATACGAAGGTAAAATTGATCTCAATGATAAGTTCGATAAGTCGAAAGTCAGCGTTACCGCCGACATCGCGTCAATTGATACCGGCGTTGTTAAACGCGATGATCATCTGAAAAGTGCTGAGTTCTTCGATGCTGCAAAATACCCGACAATGAAGTTTGAGAGCACAGAAATAAAAGGGTCTCCTGAGTCTTTCAAATTGATCGGCAATCTCACAATTCACGGTGTGACAAAAAAAGTGACGTTCGATTCAAAATATAATGGAACGGCGAACGACCCGTACGGAAATCAAAAGGTTGGCTTTGCCGCTAAAACAAAGATCAGCCGCAAAGAATTCGGTTTGAAATGGAATTCCGTTGTTGAAGCCGGCCCGATCGTTGGTGACGACGTGACTCTCGATCTGAAGGTTGAAGCTGGTCGTCCAAAACCGAAATAAGGTAGTCGTATGAGTGAAATCAAATTGGCGAAAATGCCTTCATTGTTTTTGGGCCACGGCTCACCGATGAATGCCATCAGCAAAAATGATTTTACTCGATTTCTCGGTCAACATGGCGGCGAGCTCCCGCGGCCGAAATCAATTCTCGCGATTTCAGCCCACTGGGAAACCGACGGCACCTTGATTCAAAAGATTGAAGCTCCAAAAACTATTCATGACTTCGGCGGATTTCCGCCGGAGCTTTTTGAAGTTCAGTATCCGGCACCAGGATCTCCTGCGACGGCCGATTCAGTTGCAACGTTATTGAAAGCTCACGAAGCTGAGACCACAAATAAATGGGGACTCGATCACGGCACCTGGTCTGTGCTTAGACACCTTTACCCGCTCGCCGATATTCCCGTTTTACAATTGAGCCTGAATCGCCGCCTTTCACTGCGTGACCACTTGCGAGTTGCTGAAGATCTTAAAGGATTGCGCGACCAAGGCGTGCTTATTTTAGGAAGCGGCAACATCGTGCACAATCTCGGCCGTATTAATTGGCAACCCGATGCACGGGCCGCCGATTGGGCGATTGAATTCGATGAATATATTAAGGCCGCGTTACTCGAAAAAAATTGGGACGCGCTGACGGCACAAGATACGTCGAAGCATTCGCTCTGGAGAATGGCGCTGCCAAGTCTTGAGCATTATCTGCCGCTTCTTTATGTCGTTGGTGCGGGAAGTAAAGATGAAAATTTCAATTTTCCGTACGAAGAGATTCAAAACAGTTCAATCTCGATGCGGGCCGTTCAAACGGCCGCATAAAAAACCGGCCGTAAACGGCCGGCTCACGTTTAGTATGGAGCCGCTAAGAACGGGAATGTCGCTGCGCCATTGTAGGCGGATTGTCCATTCAACTTCTTATGACCTTGAGCGATGTTACCGCTCGCGCCTTCATAGCTGACGAAGTCTTTGACTGCGCCGCCAGACGGATCACCTGCAACTAAATAGCTGAGTGTGATATCCATCACGTCGTCTTCGATTTTACGTCCGCCAGTTAACATTGCGGCCTTCGTACCTTCGACAACTACAAAGTCTCCATTGTAAGCTGCAGTTCCTACCGGAATATCTTTCGCAGTATCAATCCGCATCACGTCTGGAAGAAAACCCGCGACAACTTCGCTATCAAAACCGTCACCAAAGGTGTTCTTGCCTTCGAGTGAATCAACTAAATCAAGAGACGCGCTCGCTTCTTGAAGAACCGAAAGAACAGTTTTGTTAGATGTCGCCAGATCAAGTGTCGGAGGAATGCTGTTGAAGGCATTCAACTTGTCATTAGAAAACAACAAGCCTTCATTCACTGCCGGGCGAGCCAATCTTTCAATCTGTTGATAAACTAGCGCTTGTGAGTTCTGTGCATTTGCACCGCCCTCACCCGCTCGAAACGCCGGGCCACAATTTTGAACCCCGTAAAGAACTCCTGAGAAAAGAACGACAACTCCAGCTAGATTAATTAAATACTTTTTATTCATCGTACAACTCCCTTAGGAACCGAAATGGTTGTCCATGCATCGAAGACAGTGTCGGTTGCGGAACTTTGAAGAGCCGCAATTGGAACCCTCACTACGATCGTGTTAATATTATAGTTGTGAGTAAAATCTTTGGCCTGATTCGTAGGCAAAAAGCCGATGAACTTGCCAGTTTTAAGTGCCGCTTCACGAACTTTAAAGAATTGCTCAACGTCGAAGAAGAACGGATCTTCGCGAAGGCCGGCAAAAATCGTGACCGGCGCCTCGTTCACATTTACAACATTCAATGTTGGTGAATTGTTTTGCGATGCCGCTAGTGGGGTCGTCAACAATGCCGAACCGCTCGAGGTCTTATCAACCAAGACCGACTGGCCTTTTTTAATTAAAGTAAAATTAATTTGTTGTTTGCCATCTGCCGTTGGAGTTGAAAATTGAAAACGAAGAACAACATCGTCTGACCCAGTTGGTCTCTTCGCTTTATTCGCAGTCGCGACTTGGCTTAAATGAAAATCATATTGGGCAGTTGTACTAAAAAAGTACTGCTGGCCCGGCAACGAGCGCGGGTTTGAGTTCATGATTAAAATCAAATTGCCTTTGTCGTTCGCATTACCTGTCTGGTTGTCTTCACGAAAAACATAGAGATCCGTTAGATTGAGGCTCCGGCCTTTTAAGTCGACCTCGCCATCATCGTGATCTGATGCCTGTACAATATATTGCCCGGCGAAAAGCCCCGTTGCCACCATGGCACAGATAGCGAACGCGAGCGTGCGGAACTTAGCTCTCACTGAAAACCCCCTGATTTTGTGTATTCATTATTATCTTCAGAAGGTCCGGATTATGTCATCTCCTTTCACAAGCCATAAACATTATTGATAGAATATCAAGGAATGATGGAGCTGGACCCCAAGAAAATTTCAAAGCAGACCAACCGGCAATTATTATTGGGCATTGTTTTGCCGTTCACCACAGCATTTCTTCTGGACCGCGTGACGAAGAATATTGGCGCGCGCTGCATTGAAGAATATTGGTTTACGAGCCACATTCTCATCAAGTTCCAACCTAACTACGGAATGTTTTTAGGATCAATGTCGGATAGCTCGGAACTTTTGCGGACAGTTATGCTCTCGACGGCCGGCGTTTTTATTCTCTTTCTATTCGCTATCATTCAGACGCTCGTCCCTCTGAAATCACTTTTATTCCGTGCTGGACTTTCGATATTTGTAGGTTCGGTTATGGGAAATATTTTGGACCGAATATTGTACGGATACGTCATCGATTTCGTCATGCTCAAGAATTCAACTTATTCGACGGGAGTTTTTAATATCGCCGACGCCACCCAATGGGTCGGCGCCATCATGACATTCGCGGCACTGGTCAGATATGGACAATTGCTCTGGCCGATCGACGAACGTCGGGGCCGAAAATGGATTAAGCCGGATTTTCAAGCAAGATATTGTCTGACTTTCGCCGGGACAGTTGCACTGATCTGTTCGATCCTCGGAACCTTCGCTTATACTTTCATGCGAATGGCGACTCAGCCTCCGCCCGGCTTTCCTTCCCGCAAGGTCGAAGCGAACCTTCTGACTTTCTCGTTCACATTTTTTATCGTCAGCGCCATTTGTGTGATTGCGGCGGCTCTCTTCGCCCGCTCTTTCTCCCACCGAATTGCCGGCCCCATTCTCGCATTTGAAAATTTCTTAGAAAATCTCCTGCAAGGAAGAAGCAAGCAACTACGACTACGCTCTCAAGATGAATTTGCCGGATTCGAGCAAATTGCCGACCGATTTCAATCCTATTTTGAAGGCCATTTAGGAGTCGAACCCGAACCATTAAAAGTTGGCCAACAGGCCCCAAACCTGACGGCAAAAGATCGCGCCAACGAATTGATTAGCCTCGATAAGTATCAGGGCAAAAAGGTTTGGCTCAGTCTTTACCGATACGCGACTTGCCCAATGTGTGTTGAGCATATCGCCGAAGTGCTCACCCGCTATTCAGAACTCGAGAAAGCGGGCATTCATTTTATCGCCGTGTTTGAATCCCGCGCAGATCAATTTGTGAAACCGAACACCGGCGCGACTCAAAAACTGATGGAGAACATTCCGTTTCCGATGATTGCGGATCCAGAGAAGTCGATCTACCGAGCTTACCGTGCGAAGGCGAGTTTATGGGCGGTCTTTCGACCGACGGTTCTTTGGGTGGGATTGCGCGCGACCTTAAAAGGATATCGACAAAGAGAGCTTGATGGGGCACTCGGGCAAATCCCGGCCCATTTTCTTATCGCACCGAGCGGAAAAATTCACACCGCCTACTATGGCTCAACCGTCGCCGATAATATTCCGTGGTCTCTCGTCGAAAAATTTGCATCCGAAAATATCGAGCCAGACTATTCTGATTCTTTTAATTTGCGAGTTAAATAGTTAATGGTTTCTTCAGAAGCCCTCAACTGAAACCGCGTGCCTTTGTCGGTAAACGATTCCTTTAAGACTCGAGCTCGACCGCGAATTTCGCCGATCATCCCCTTGGCCATATAAGGAACAAAAAATTCTTTTTCGACCATGTCAGATTCGAAATACGAAATGATTTTGTCTCGTAACATTGAGACGTCTTCTTTATTCCTCGTCGAGATAACGACCGAACCTTCGAACTCTTTCTGAATATCTTTTATTTCAATGTCGGTAAGACGGTCGCGTTTGTTCATCACAAGTACGCGCTCGACATCTCCAGCCCCCACTTCAGCTAAAACTTCTTGCGTCACCACCAGTTGCGAGCGAAATGCGGGGTCAGAAGCATCTACCACGAAGAGCAAGAGTGAAGCGTTGAGAGCCTCATCGAGTGTGGATTTAAATGAAGCGACCAGATCATGAGGAAGTTTTTTTATAAAACCGACGGTGTCCGAGACGAGAACTTTCGGTTTCGTTTCGGGGTACAATGGTCGAATTGTCGTATCGAGAGTCGCAAAAAGTTTGTCGGCAATTAGAACTTCGCTCCCCGTAAGGGCTCGCATCAAAGATGATTTGCCGGCATTCGTGTAGCCGACCAGCGCGACCGTGATTTCTTTTTCGCGTCGGGCTCGTCGTACATCTTGCTCATCTCCGACCAAATCTAGTTCTTGGTTCAATTCTTTTATGCGGTCGCGGATTTTACGGCGATCGAGCTCAACGCTGGTTTCGCCCGAACCTTTGCCGCCAATACGTTCGCTGCTTCCGCCGGTTTCTCGTAACCTTGGTGCGAGATATGTAAGACGCGCAATTTCGACCTGCAACCGGGCTGCCCGACTGCGCGCATGACGACTGAAAATTTCAATGATGACACCGGTGCGATCGAAAACCGTGACGCCAGTTGCACTTTCAAGATTGCGAAGTTGCGACGGCGATAGATCACAATCGATGATGACCACATCGGCTTCTTCGTTCGGCGTTTCGTGTTTTTCTCCAGCAACGTCATCATCGTCTACTACGTCGTCTGAATCGGCGGACTCGAGTTCTTCAGCTACCGCATCCCGCTTTAGCTCAGCCTTTGATTTCACACGGTTCACAGAGTTACCAACAGACCCCGTGCCGCCCGTCCAAGTCGCAAGCTCCTTTAATTTTCCCTCACCTAATAGAGTCGCATTGCGAGTCGAACTTCTCTTTTGCGTCACCTGGCCAACAACGCGATAGCCGAGAGTCGTAACTAATCGTGCCAACTCGGCGAGCGAGCTCTCGAGGTCGGCTGTGCTCATTTCCGGCAGTTGTAGACCGACTAATACGGCAGTTTTTTCAAGGTTTTCTGGTGTCATTTTTTAATCCTTAAGGTCCCAATTCAAATTGCTGTATAAATATAGCCGGAGGACCAATGAAACGTTTTAGCTCAATGTTCGTATTAGCTATCGTCAGTTTTTTAAGCCTCCAGGCTTATGCGGCGCCAGCATACATCATCATCCTTCGCCATGGCGAAAAGAATAGCGATGAGAGCCGCCATCTCTCTCCAAAGGGATACCGCAGAGCTACCGCCCTCGCCAAACAATTCTCTTCTTCGGCTTTTGAAAAGCGATTTGGGCGTCCCGCCGCTCTCTTCTCTGCAAGCGACGAGGGCGACCGCAGCAAGCGATCCGTTGAAACTCTCGAGCCATCTGCCAAAGCTCTCAGTCTTAAAATTGATAACTCTTTCGTCAAAGGCGACGAACACGAACTTATTGAAGCGATCCGAAAAGATGAAAACCTAGATGGAAAAACAGTCGTTATCAGTTGGTCTCATACGAGCATCCCGCGATTTCTGAAACAATTCGACATAGAAGGAAAAAAGAAAAAAGATTGGGATGGCGATGTTTACGATCGTTTTTGGATTTTAGAAAATCTGCCAAAAGGAAAATGGGATTTTCGACAAGTCGATCAAGCGGCCCTGCCGGGAGATCGAGGCTACTGTACGGCAAAGATTATCGGCCGTGCGCATATATGGCGCCGGCCGAAAACCAGTAACTAGGGTTTATAACCTGTGTATTCTCTGAAGAGTCCACCCGCTAGTACAGCGACGGCCTCATCTGATCCACTGTTTCCTAAAATCGCCAGACCATATTCTTTTCCGTTCACATTGAAGACCATGACGTGATTGCGAATCTGAACCTTATAAGCAGTTCCATCACTATTTTTACCCGTTCCAGTTTCTGGGTTTGTCGTCGGGCCGTCATAAGTCCCGGTCTTCGCACCCACAAAAATTGTGCTTGGGATATATTTAAGTCCGCGAACCGAACCTGTTCGGCAAGTATGCATAAACTTGAAAACAGTTTCTGCGCCAACGAATGAGCCGTGATAAAGATCGTATAGATATTCAACGATCTCCGTCGCGATCAATTCGTTGCCATGTACGCCGCCCAATGTGCCTTGATATCCACGAGTGTTTTTGTATCCCATGCTTTGAGTGAAAGCTTGAATAGCCGCGCGACCCTTGTCCGCGTTTCCTCCGCCGATTTGACTCTGCAAATTCACCCATGCCACATTCGAAGAAACAACCAGCATATCCGCCATTAACTGCGTTTGCGCAGGCGTTAGTGTGCCGTTTTGTTTATTCATAAGTGTTCCGGCGACGTAAATCTTAGAAGAAGATGCGCCGAAAACTTTTCGATCTGAATCCAAACTTTTCGCAATAACCGAATGACGATCGAGATCCATGAGGGCCCATTGGATTTTATGATTACGATCGGTGAGTGTCGCGGCCTTTAGAGTCTTATACGAATTTTCTTGAAGTGAACCGAATGCTCCGTTTTTACCTTTGGTGAGACTCAACTTCACACCTTTGACGGCGATCGAAGTGAGATTCTTTCCACCGGGAAGAACCGTAAAATTTTTGTCAGTGACGGGGTTGGTCGGCATTGCGGACCAGGCTGATGACGTTAAAATTAGAACCGAAAAACTCGCAATTCCATTGCGGAGGCGTGAAAACGCAAACATCAAAGCTCCTTCGTGAGCAAGGTTGTCGAACCGATTTATTATTATGTTAGGAAAATTTTACGTGCGGGCTGCTGTGCGCAACAAGGTCCGGCCAGACGAACGCCTAGGAGATTCCGGACTTATGTAGAGTAAATGATGCAGATTTATTAGAGCGCGGACTCGGTCGAGCCCACGCCTTAGACAAAGGTCTAGAGGGCTGTGCATCTCGGCATAGTTGGTCTTTTGCTAGCGAATGCGGTCGCTGTCGCCTGATTGCTCGGCTCGATTAGAACAGTTTGATCTGCTCCCAATTTCATATGGATCCAAGCTCCGTCTTTCAACAAAGCAAGATTTGGATTTGAGAGACCACCCTGAAGCTGCGAGATATCCAGATTCGGAGTGTGACATGCACGCGACTTTAATTGCACATGCGAAAGAATGGTTTGTTGAAGCAAAGTAACGGCTCCAGCCACTACAGTCATTTCGAGTGGAAGCTCACCGTACACCGGAATCGAAATCGCGCTTAGCGACTTGTACTTCGGAGTTTGATTTTTAACATCCGCCACCGTGAGAACTACAACTTGTCCGTAAGTTTCACCGGGATTCATGACCACCGCTTGAGCAAATGAGTACGAACTAGAGGTGAGAAGAAGAAAGATCAGCGCTAATTTTTTCATAAGACCTACCTAATTTTCGAGAGGATTGTTGAGGCCGTGTTAAGAGCCGATGATTTAATTGTGTTGTCGACAAAATTGCGCATTTTCGGATCGATCATAACCCACAGATCGAATGACGGCTTAAATGCTTCGTCAATCGTCGCGTTCGCAACATCTGAAATATCCGCAAATGTAGCTGAAGCCGCTTTCGCAGTTGCAGCCGTATTCACTATGCCGAGGAAATATTGCCAGTTGTCTTTGATTAAGAATCCTTCGATATAGACGAGATTAACTAGTGTCGCGATAACCGCTTTGTCCGTTATCACTTTCATCGAGTTGATTTCTTTATTCAAAAATTGCGAAGCCGAGAAAAGTACAACTAGAGAATCTGTTTTACGTGAAGTGGGAACGGCGTTTTCATCGAGCATTACTGAACGCAGTTGGGCCGCTGCCTGCGAGAGGCCAAGTAGGTTGGCCGGAGTCGATCCGCCTCTGACAATCGCATTGGCAGCTGCCACAATCGGTGACGCTCCAGCTTTAGTCGCGAGAGCTGCAACTTCTTGAGCAGTTACATTATAGTAGGCAACCAAACTCGCACGAATTGACGCCAAAGTACCAGTGCCTACTCCTGGGTATTGACGAACAAACACGTCGATCTGAGCGATCACACTGTATGAAAGCTGATTGTGAATCGCGTTTCTTAATTTATAGAGAGCCAAAGCCACCGGAGCGGATGTGTTGCCTCCATTATTTAGGACGACCGAATCGTAGAGCGATGCGATGTCGATACGCGCCTTCTCAAGAGAGGAAGACGAAGTGACCGGGCTGCTTTTCGCGAGCAAGTACGCCGGTAAGAACTGGAAATCCTGCGTAATGGCACTCAAGTAGAAATTCATAAAGTAAACGGTAAACGTCTGCTCATTATTTAAATCGCTGATTCCGCGAAGCAAAAAGCTACGTGCTAACTTGCTGGTAGGATTTGTGGCGATGTAATGCTTTTCAAGTACCCAGCTACGTACCATTGACGCGGCTTTTGGCAATGCGGCTGAAGCGTGGCTCAAAAGTGCGGCGTGATCCATACCGTGAGTACCGTAAGCGTCATTATAAACGAACTCCCCTAACAACTCGTAATAATTAGTTGTGAAGAGGTTGCCCAAATACACATTATAACTGTTCGCGATCGCGCGCGCGCTTTCATTGCGATAAGCCGCTTGGAACAAAACCGGCCCGCCAGGCATATTACCGTCGCGAACTAAAGTGCGTCCGGTCTCGCTTTGAAGAACATTAAAACCGAACGGGCCTTTGCCTCCCGCACTGTTGATAACATTAAATTCTGAAACGAGATCGGCGTGAGCGCTGATCGTGATGAGAGCTAAAACTACCGAAGTCAGTGCTGAACGAATCATTTAATGAGTCCTGCCATTTCTCTGTCGAAGGCGGCTTGGCCGCATGAGTTTTTATCTGAAGTTGGAGCACAGCCGCGAATTCGACCCAAAAGTCGAATGAATCTGAAGTTCATACCCGGAAGGCTATAGAACTGCATTTTATCTTGTTCGTACTTTTGTTCGTAAAGAGGGAACGTGCCTTGAAGTTGCGGACGAACCGTAACTTGTTCGCGTTTATAATCGAGAGACGAAGGCATAGAAACGCGCGGATTCGAGAAAGAATATTTTCCGTCGGCGCCGACAGTATAGACATTTCGCGGACCGTAAAGGTCTTCGTAGAACGCGCGCTTAAGGCCCGCCCCAACTTGAAGTTTACCATCAGATTCGCGGTAGCCGTCGCCTGATGAGCTTTTGATTTCGTAAGAAATGAGATATTCGACGCCCATGACTTCGAGGTTGCCGTCGCCGTCCACGTCGTACAGGTCGAAGTCAGTGGCTTTCGAGCCGAAGTAATAAACTTTTGTCATTTTATCGTTTTCCACAGGGAAGATGTGGCGCATCTCCCACATTCCACCCGCCGGCATGCGTGAGCATCCGTGAGAAACGCCGCCGCGTTTTACCAACCACATAGTATCGTGCTTTGGATTGACGTTAAGGCCCACTTTAACGGGACCGGGAACTCCCCAAGTACGGACTGCTGGATTGTGAAATGCATTCCCTTCTGCTTGGTAAAACATTTTCGGAATCCAACCGTAATAAGGCTCGTCCTGAATTGTATCGACTTCGCGCATACTGCCCGTGCCACCGTAAGATAAGAAACTCCAAAGGCCGGGAGTACGGATCACGTTGATGCTGTTTCCAAATTCGTCTGTCGTTTTGCCGATAGCAGAACCTGTTGGATAGATGCCGGTGAATTCTGGATATGAAAGCATGCAAAGTTCTGGAGCACATTTGAGCGCATCCGTAAGTTGGCCGCCTGGGCCCATAACTTTGATTGCGTATTTTGATCCAGTCACAGCTTTAAATAATTCAAAAGCTTTCATTACAAAATCGGCTACTGGGGCATTCGTTTGCGCGGCTTGAACCGCCGCAGTCAATTTTGCCATGACGTCGGCAGTTAGTGCTCCCGTATAATTGATACGCCCGAATACGAGAGTATCGATGGCCTGCATAGAAGAACCTGGAGTCGCCAAAACATTAGTCGAAGCAACATCGGCCTTCCATTTCAAGAATTCGCGCTTGAGATCAAGATTGATCATGAAGATACGCCCAGGGTTGAGCGCCTTTAAAGTATCTAAACTTTTTGTGTAGAGTGCTTCTTGAGAAAGTCCGCCAGCGTTCGCTTGCTGAACCGTCGGCAGAATTCCGTAAGCTCCCGATTGAATAATCGCATTGAAGTACTGGAGTTGCGGGTCCGACTTCGAGGGACTGATATTGATTTGACCGTTTGAAGTAATGCGTTTGTAAATTTCGTATCGTTTCGCAAGATCGAAAAGATAATCGCTGATTGTATGTTCATCGAGAATGACCGAGATGCGAGTGTTGTGACCTCGCGAAAGTTTGACATGAATGCGATCTGGATATTCGCTTCGCATGATGAAACCGGTGTAAAAGCTCGGCGTGTATTCGCCGATCCAGCTTGTTCCCCAATGAGGAATTGCGCGATTGTAATCCGCAATAGTGTTAATCGGAGCAACTACGGCTTGCGAGCCCGCGCACACTGCCGATATCAGTAAGCACAGACTGAGTGATTTCAAACGATTCATTCGTGGTCCCCTGGGAGAGTAAGGTGATTTGTTAGCTCGAGGGATATATCTTGGTGTAGCGCGTTAAGACAAATTAAAACTGCCTAATATCGGCAAGATACGTAATCCTTTCAAAATTACACCACAGCATGATGCATTAAGTTAACGGACTCTAACAAAAGCTCAGATTTCGCAGCGTTATGCGTCATTGAATGCTATGACGGTCGGATGGAAACACAAGTTTGCGTCACCTGCCAACAATCCAAAGCGAATCTCGAATGCGTCTCATGCACTGGTTCAGTTTGTAAGAAGTGTGCCGAATTTCTAAATGAAGGTAGTTTTGTTTTGTCGCCAGAGGCACCGCCCGTCGCGGTTGGAACCTATTGTGGAAGCTGTTTCGATTCGAAAGTTGCTCCTGAGCTCGAAGCTTACGAAGACGCTGCCACTCGAGCTCGCGACATCAATATTTACTTTAAGGGCCAGAGCAAAGAGAGCCGCGTAATCCGCCGAAAAGAAAAACCGATTAAAATCGACAACTGCCCCGATCGTGAAGAAGCGATTTTACGACTCGCATTTTTAGCTGCCAAAGCGAATTATAATGTTCTTCTCGATGTCGACGTCTATGCTTTGAAGGTCAAGATCGACGGATATCAAACGTCCAATTGGAAAGGCATAGGAATCCCCGCAAATGTCGACCCGAGAATCCTCGAGCGCACTTAATACTTCTCTCAATACTCCTCTTAAAAAATTCTTTTTAGGTCTGATGGCGTTTTTCTATGTGGGGGCGGGGGCGAATCATTTCTTAAGCCCCGACTTATACGTCAAAATGATTCCGCCTTTTTTACCAATTCCTGAATTACTCAATTATATAAGTGGTGGGGCGGAGATTGTGTTTGGTCTTTTACTCTTGTTAAAGACGACGCGACAGCTGGCGGCGTTTGGAATTATTTTGTTATTGCTCGCGGTATATCCCGCCAATATCTATATGGCGATTAAACCAGAACTATTTGGTGTTCCCGTTTGGGCCGCGTGGCTCCGTTTGCCATTGCAATTAGTTCTACTTGCGTGGGCATACAATTACGCTCGGCCACTTCGCACACTTTTACCAGGCATGTCCGAGAACAAATCCGTATGACCCGAGTTCTGACTCTTTAAGTCCGGTCCAACTTGTTTTGCTGTAGGCCCACTCGATGGCGGCATAGAACCCTTTTTCTTGTTCGTAGCGCGCGCCGAGAGCGGCGCCGACTTGGCGCCCGCTCCCCTTGTAACTATATTTAGAGCCCGCAGTCGCAGTCTGATCAACGTCGGTTTTGGCGTCAAAATCGATATAATTTAAATTTGCGTAATATATGAAGGGTTCTTCGGTACGATAACCGAGTATCAAGCTCGCGCCCAGACCGTTACCGTCGATACTGAAGTCAGCAACGCCTTTGTTATCGCAGTCACCGCATCTATTGTTATGGATGCCCAAGTAATCGAGGGTAACTGCTCCAACAAATTCGTCTGGCTTATGCTCGAGGCGACTGGATCCGGCGAACTGATATTTGAGATGAAGGAGATCTCCGACATTCGCAATCTCAAATTGGCTTCCGAGACCAAGGCGAATATCGATATTGATTCGATCTAAAAAATCAAAGTTGCCGGGGTCACGAGTAAAGCCGCTGCCCGAACTATCGGGTGGGGTCGCATCGACATCTTTCACAGTGACGATATAAGTCGGGTGAGTGCTCGCTGCTCCTACATTCCCTTTCCATAATTTCCCGCTGACCGTTGGAGAATCAAAACGCTGATTCGGAATTGCGAAATAGGCTGGAGTTGTACATGCGGTTAAGTACGCGCTGCCAAGCAAAAGTAAACCGCGCAAAAAATAATTCATAAAACCCCCGTTCTTCATATGTTGGAGTGGCTGCATGCCTTCGTCACTCATTGACATCTGCGGGCAAGAACGTATGTGACTATTATGGCTCAACCCAAATTTGAAATAGTCACGACGACCACCGGTGTGATTTCAATTCGCAACAATGAAGTGAATGAAATAATGCACAACCCAGTTGGCCCGTGGATCGAAGCCAACTCTCTTTATATCGACCAGTCGAATCTCGCAGCACGATTGGCGACTTTAGATGAGCTGGTTTTATTTGATGTGGGTCTAGGCGCTGCGGCCAATGCGCTTGCCGCCATCGCGTGTTTCG
>JAYTDP010000320.1:0-4522 GCA_043735865.1 Bdellovibrionales bacterium | reverse complement strand
GTGATGGAAATTCGAATGATTCACAGGCGATCAATGTCGACTGGGACGCATTTCGTAAAAATGCGACACTACTTGGGTTGAATTCGGATCAGATCGAAGAAAAAATCACCCAATTTCGATACCTGACGGCTTCAAGCGCAATTGAAACATTGCGATCGTTTCACGTTGAGATTGGAGCGAAACGAAAGCAACTGCGAGTTCGGGATTATAAGGCGCTCAGTGAATTTCTCGGTGATTTAGATCAAATCGGTTTATATGCTTCCCTTGAAGGGATCGATAAAGGCCGCCTCTTTACATCTGTCGCAAAAGATGCGAATGGGGCGGGTAAGGTCGAAGCTTTTTTGCTATGGGCGCATTTGTGGTTAGACGGTCCAGATGGAATGAGCGTAGCTAAAACACTTTGGTCGAATACAAAATCGCTTAAACTGGCTTGGCTGGTGTTTCAGCGGGTGAAGGGTCCAGCAAGAGAAGAGTTTGGTACGATGGTACGAAATGATCTGGCGGCTATGTCTAATAGCAATCAGATCTTTAATTACGATGATGAATTCGAGGCAACCCTTAAGCTGGCACACTATATTCCGAAGGAGTTTTTGCCGAGCAATCTCATCGAAGACATTTACGGCCGATGGATCAATATAAAAGAATTCCCGCCTCTAGAAATTTCTGCGGTCTCGAATTGCCTTATAGGCTTTGAGGATGCCGGGAATTGCGAATACATGACCAACGGACACTTCGGCACTTTGGGACTTACATTTGAACAGTCAGGGGACCATCGAAATAGCATTCTAATATTTGTCGGCGGCCATCTCATCGGTTCATTCAAACTCACCGGCGACCCATCGATGATAGGCTTGCGCAATGTTGTCGATAAAAAAGGCAATCTATTGGTCGCGATTGGGGGAGTGTATCGTCTCCCGGTGGCGCTCGTTGAAAGTCTTCGTAACGTGACTATCGATCAGTCTGAATGGTCTGCGGTGAACTTAAGCGAACTAGCGCTCAACCCCTCCACATTTCTATTAAACGACAATGCCTTCAGCGATACCAATTCGAAGGATTTTATTAATTTGGGGCGAGAACATTTCTCGAAAGATGAACTCATCGACTATATTCTAAACGACGGATCGTTGGATGGGCTTATGAGCGCGGAAAAACGCCATTTACTTATGCCGCATTTAATCAATGCGCTGGATAAAAAGCGTAAGCAACTCGAGTCCGCATTTCAGCGTCGCCCGAAGGCCGCGTAAGGGATTACTTAGCTTGTAAATTTCGCCAGTCTTGCGCGCCCATCAGCATTGTCGAGTCAGAAGCGGCGTCGAAAATGATCTTCAAACTTCCTGTAGCGATCTGCTTTCTCGCTAAACGCTCTTTTGCTTCAAACGCATCAGGTGACAGCGCGAAATCACTGCCCTCGGGCACGATGTATGACTTAATCAACTCGGTTAGCTGCGCATCACTGATTTGATCTACGCTTAACTCCACGGGGCCGATTTTATCCGATTCCCATTCTTCCATATTAAAACAAAAATCCTAAAGTGATGTTTATGCCGGAGGAGTCATCTCCCTCGGCTTTTCTGTAAGTCGCGTAGGCGCCTAACAGCATTCGTGTTCCCGGACCAATACCAAAACTATAGCCGCCACCGCCAAGGATGCCAAATCCATAGTCAGAATTTCGTGATTCGTTTGTACCGGGAATATCGATGTGAATATTGTATTTCGCGAGGCCGGCGTCAGCGCGAAGAAAAAAACCATCGCCAATATTTTTACCAAAGAAATGTTGAAAGCTATAGGCGTACAGCACTGACGAGATTGTCAGTGCTGAATTGGTACTTTTATTGTCTACAATATCGCTCACAACATTGATCACGAATCCTTGCATCGATTTGTGGCCATCCAGGGGCCAATAAAACCCCAACAGATCCATATTGACCGTTGCGCGATTGACGCCCGTCTGGTTTTCGACAGTGTTGAGAGTTGTATCGAGGTCGTCGTCACCGTACTTGACTTTCGAAGCGCCGATGCCAAAGAGAAAATACCAGTCTTCATTTTCGGTCGGCAAAGTTTGGTCCGAGGCAGTTGTCGCGGTCGGCTCAGTAGCGGGAGGAGTCACCACGGCTGGCTCGGCCTGAGCGCTCAAGGAAGCGGTCACTAAAAAAACTAAATACGAAATCATCTTCACGTAAAGGAGAGTATCCAGGGGGCCGGCCGAGGTCACCTAATAAATTTTTGTAAATGGCAGAAGTATTACCGAGCTATGGATTTTCGCTTGTTGCGTTCATGCAGATGCAATTTGCTTTTTGATTTCAAAACAGACGCAAGCTTTCTGGGGACCTTCAGAGGTTCTGGCGCGGGAGCCACTGCGGCAGGGGCTTCCACAATTTGCGGAGTTGGAGCGGCTAATGTTTCATTTTCGGCCGGCTCAGGAAATTCAAGCTCCACCGGCAACACCGGGCCAGCAAGTACGGGCGCACTTTTTGTTTCAACGCGATTGATTGAGAAAAACACGATGCCAGTTAAGACGAGTGTAGAAGTGACGGCGGTGGCGATAGTTCTTCTCGAAACCGACACCATCTTTTGAACAAGCGACTTCGAATTGGCATCTTTATCTAAGTCTCTCATAATTTCTTGGATAGATTGATACCTTTCTCCGAGGGAGCGGCGGCACATTTTTTTTATTATATCTTGATATTTTTTCGCCGTAATCCACCCATTCAAAATGGAAAAACTAATGTCTTCTTCTAAAACTTTGTTGCGTACTTCGGTGGGAGTTGTTCCGTGAAAAGGGCGTTCATTCGCTACCAACTGGTAAAGGATGATTCCCAAACTCCAGATTTCTGACTGCACGGTTTGACGAGCGCCTTTCGATAATTCGGGGGCCATGTAGTGGGCGCTTCCCATATTCTGGGTGCGTACTTAATCCCCGGCTTCGGTGGAGATGTGCGCGATTCCGAAGTCGATGATTTTAATTGAGCCATTCGGCTGAACGATAATATTTTTTGGTTTTAAATCCGCGTGAATAACGGATTTACGGTGAAGGGCGTGTACTCCCGATAGAATTTTATTAAAGATAAACAGCCTTTGAACCAAATCAGATTTCGTCGATTTTAAATATTCATCCAGCGAAACGCCTTCGACAAATTCCATAGCGATAAATGGGGTGCCCTTGCTATTTCCGAGATGATAAAAAGAAGCGACATTCGGATGATTCACTTGGGCCATCACCTTTGCTTCATGGACAAAAAGCTTAACGGCCGTCGCGTGATCGTTCGGATTTTCTACCGTCATGATTTTCAGTGCTACATTTCGCTGAAGAACTTTGTCGTGACCTTCATACACTTCGCCCATGCCGCCTTTTCCGATAAGGCGGAGAATGGTGTAAGGTCCAATTTGTGATCCGGGCGAAAACCTTGGTGCCATTGAGCTTCCAAACGTTGAATGCTCATCGGTACATCGGGCTAGGAGTTTGACGAATGACGGGTCTAGGCGAAAATGAGACGACTAGTTTTTAAACAATTTACCTGAACTTATTTCGGCGTCGAGCCGTCTTTACAGCGAACGGGTTTTCTTTTTGTCCCCGGGGTCAGCGCCTGTGGCGAAATCTTTTTAAATTTGACCGAGCCTAGGAGGCGAGTCCCATACGCGCGAAGGCGAAAGCGATCAGTACCTACAGGCTGAATCCGAATTTCTTTATTTTCTTCGCAAGCCGGGGAGTGAATCGTAATGAGCAGCCAATCCGGCTCTTTGTCGTCGATACAAATCGATGCGGCATCTCGAGGGTCGGTCTCAGACTGAACGTAAAAAGCCTTGGTATCGTAATCAAATGCGAGTTTGTCTTTGACGAATGGAATGCCGGACAATTGCCATGTCCCGCGAACTGCGTCGATGCCACCCATCGTTTTAATAAATGCAGCTATGATTGGTTGAGTCGGCAGTTCTGAACTATTTTCGGCGCAAACTCGTGCTGCGAAAGTTTGTGATGAAATCAAAAGGGTTAAAATGAACAGGGTTTTCATGCTTTTACTTTCGATTTTGCAAATCGGCTCATGTAGTAAGACCAGACCGTGGTTAAAAATGCAGTGCCCGCGAGCGAGAAGAACACTTCTTGCCAGCCAAATTTGTCGGCAATTATGCCGGCACCCCATGCCGCAACTGCGCCGCCGATATAACCGATTCCGTCAATGAAGCCGGTACATGTTCCCGCGCCTTCGGTGCCCGCGATATCGAGTGTAAGGCAGCCCGCCGACATTGAATAGGGCCCGTAAAGAAAGAATCCAGAAAAGCCAAGCATGATAATGATCGCCGTTTGAAACTCGAGTTGATACGGAACTAAAAATCCAATGATTAAAAGAGAGACGATCAGTCCAACCAGCATTTTCCAGATCGCGGAAGAGCGGTCGCCATCGTCGGCATATTTATCCGTGTACCAGCCGAGTGCAATCGTGCCGAGACAGCCCACCAACGGAAAAACGGCCGACGTAAATGCGGCGTTCACATTGCCCATCCCCATATCGACCATAAACTTGGG
>JAYTDP010000319.1:0-5926 GCA_043735865.1 Bdellovibrionales bacterium | reverse complement strand
CCCGGTGTTGAGTACATTTACATCCACCCGTCGCCGACCGACTATAATATGTTCTTCGCCGATCACTTTAGCCTCAACCCCGAAATCCTTTCCAATATCGTGCGCATCGGATTTAAAGCCGCGATTCAAGCACTGCGAAAATATAATACTTAATTATTGGCAGGCAGTGGGCGGATTCGCCAGGATGTCGGCGAGTGCAGATCTAAACTGAGCATCTTGGCCGGCGCATAAGAAGGCGCCGTTATTGCAAATTTCTTGTCTCAAATAAACTGAAACATCCGCGCCTTCAAGTTTCACGTCGGCGAGTCCGATCGCCATGCACACTGCGGTGTCTGCAGGCGCTGGGGTCGGTGAACACACTTTTCCGTTTTCGAGAATTTGATCGATCGCGGCGAGGCGAACGCTATCAAGTGCGCAAGACTTCAAATTTCCCTGACCGCTTCGAATTGAGATTTGTGCGGTTGAGACATCAATAGTTAATAAAGGTTTGGTAATGGCAGTGGGTGATGTTTCAAGGTTCGGATCGTACGTTACCTTTGAAATATTTTTGGTCGACGCAACTACGACTTCTCCTGACAGTGCGTGGCCAGTCGTTGAAACTGGCGCAGGTCCGCAGTTTTGAAATGCGAGCAGAACTATAGTTGAAACTAGAACCAGTGATGAGATTTGACGTTTCATTTTGCCCTCACCTACTAAGAGAGCAATAACCGTTCCGAGCTGGAGCTAACCTAGTGAATTTCAGGGCAAATTCGTGTCGATTTCTTTGACTGCGACTAAAACGAAAGCAGCGAGTGTTTCATTTTGAGACGCTACATGAGCGTTTGGAGTGCGTCCGAAACCACCTGGTATATCGGACTCGTGCAGAGGCCGAGTACAATGACTAATACTGCCATTGTCGAAACTGTTACGTAACTTAGGCGGTAGTGCGAGGCAACTGAAACTCCCGGGTCGTCTTTCATGTACATGTAAACGATCGGTCTTAAATAGTAATACACGCTGATCGCCGACGCGATAACGCCCCAAATTGCCAACCAAAACAAACCTTGTTTAATCGCGGCAGAGAAAATGAAGAATTTAGCGAAGAAGCCCATTGTCGGCGGGATACCCGCAAGGCTCAGCAAGAATATCGTAAAGCAAAGAGCCGCCCACGGGTTTCGTTTGGCCAGCCCGCTCAGGTCATCCATCAAAATGATGGTGTCGAATTCTTTTTCTAATAAGCAAACAACGCCGAACGCGCCGATCGTCATGATGGAGTAACTGATCACATAATAAATGACGCTGCTTGCGCCTAAGAAATTTGCGCCACCGATGCTGGCAGCTACTACTCCCATCAACGCGTAACCCGAATGGGCGATCGAAGAATAAGCGAGCATCCGCTTCACATTATTTTGCATAACTGCGGCGATGTTACCTAAAAGCATTGTAAAGACCGCGAGCCATTGAAGGATGCCGACGAATCGTCCCGATAGTTCTCCGACCAGGTAATCGCCAGCGACGAATCTCAAAAGCGCAACGAAAGTGACAACTTTCACACCGGCGGCCATGTAGGCCGTCACCGGGGTTGGCGCGCCTTCATACACATCCGGAGTCCAAGCGTGGAATGGAGCAATCGCAAGCTTAAAGCAAAATCCAATAACGATGAAAGCAACGCCGATAAGGAAGATGTAGCTCGAAGAACTCAACTCTGCGGCGACTTCCATAATTTGATTAATGTAAGTTGTTTGGGACGCGCCGTATACGAGGGCTACGCCATACAAGAATATCGCTGAAGCAAAACTACCAAGGAGGAAATATTTGAATGCTGCCTCTTTGGCCATCCGCTCTTCGTGACTTAAAGCGATCAGCAAATACAAACAGAGGGACATGATTTCGATACCGATGAATGTGACAATAAGGTCATTCGACCATGCGAGAACCATCATGCCGACTGAAGCATTCATGATGAGAAAAACGAATTCACTGAACTGCGCGCCCGTAGTTGCTTCGTGTTCCCGCGCGAATAAAAGGCAAAGGCCCGTGATCGTAACGATCATCAGAGTGGACAGCGTCGAGAGTCCGTCGAGAACAAGTGCGTTTCCGAAATAATAGTTTCCGGGAGTTTTCGAGCTATGAAGAAGCACCGACATAATCCCGGCGCCGATGAGTCCAATTAGAGCGTAGACCACACTCGAGAGTGTGTTGGGCTCGCGATTGTTTTTAAAAACCTTAATCGTGAGAGGCACCAGGCTTGCAATAAAAACGACGAGTGCCGGCGCAATACAAATAATGTCTGCCATGTTAATGTCTGGAGTGATTGTCATTACTCTCCTCTTTTCGCGACAGGAACTGGCGCAACGGTTGTCGGCTGAACCGATAGCTCGTATTTGTAGCGATTGTCTATTAGGTGATCAATACTGGTCTTAGTGGAATCAAGAAATGTCGACGGATAAAGGCCCATCCAAAAAATTAAGATAACGAGCGGTACAAGAGTTGCGATTTCACGCCAGTTTAGATCCAAGCCTTCTGCTTTATGCTCGAGAACGACTCCCGCTTCTTCTCCGTAGAAAACCTTCTTCACCATCCACAACATGTAAGCCGCGCCCAAAACTACGCCGGTCACTGCAAACAATGCCGTAATCGGATTGGCTTCGAATGTTCCGAGGAGAATCAAGAACTCTCCAACGAAACCATTCGTCATCGGAACCGCGATACTCGAAAGTGTTACGATTAAAAAGAAGATCGTGAAGATGGGAGCTGCCGACGCGAGCCCGCCGTACTTTGCGATATCGCGAGTGTGCGTGCGTTCGTAGATCATGCCGACCATCAAGAAAAGTGCGCCTGTGCTCACACCATGATTCAACATTTGATAAAGGCTTCCGGTGAGACCGTGCGCATTCATCGCGAACAATCCTAAAATGACATAACCCATGTGCGAAACCGAAGAGTATGCAACGAGCTTCTTAATATCCGGCTGAATCATAGCGACAAGTGCGCCGTAGATGATTCCAACGGTTCCGATGAAGAAAAATATCCACGCATAAGTTTCTGCGGCCTCAGGGAAGATCGGAATCACAAATCTTAAGAAACCGTAGGTCCCCATTTTCAAAAGCACGCCCGCAAGAATAACTGAACCTGGCGTCGGCGCTTCAACGTGGGCATCCGGCAACCAAGTGTGGAGTGGAAAGAGCGGAACTTTAATCGCAAACGCGAGAGCGAACGCAAAGAAGAGAATGGTCTGAGTGTTAAGAAATTCGCCTGAAATAAAGGGTATATTCACTTTATAGAAATCAAGAATACTTGCCGTCATCTGGCCGTCATTCTGATTCGCCGCCAAGAACATCATCGCGATGATACCTAAGAGCATGAATAAAGATCCGACCATCGTAAAGATGAAGAACTTAACCGTGGCATACAGGCGCCGCGTGCCTCCCCAAATACCAATCATGAAATACATTGGGATCAGCGAAGCTTCAAAGAAGGCGTAAAACAGAATCGCATCCATTGCTAAAAAAGTTCCGAGCATGACGGTCTCGAGGGCCAGCAAACACACGCAGAACATTTTTTCTTTTTTATCGATGCTCGTCCATCCACCTAACAAACAAAGGGGCGTCAGAAAAGTGGTGAGGATAACGAGCCACAAAGAAATTCCGTCGACACCGACGAAATATGAAATCCCCCAGCGTGGAATCCAGCGATGCATTTCGACTAACTGTAAATTGGCGGTCGATGAGTCGAACTTTGCGAGCATTACGAGGCTCAACAAAAACACTGCGCTTGTCGCAACTAGAGTGAGCGGCTTAGCCAAACGCTCTCCCGGCACGACCATGAGAATCATAGCGAACACGAGCGGACTAAAAATTAAAGCTGTTAACAACATATATTATCCCGCAAACATGAAGAAAAGAATTCCGACTATTCCAAGCGAAATATAAAGCGCGTACTGCTGCATATTTCCGTTTTGAAACTGCCTGATGCCGCCACCGGCGTTTTTAATTAAATCCGATAACCAATACGTCATCTTGTCGATGAAGTTCACATCTATGTACGTCCAAAGCGCGACACTCGCGTCTATCAATGGATTGATGATTTTGCCGAAATAAAATTCGTCGACGTAATATTTGTTATAAACGAGGTCATAAACCGGCTGAATTTTTTCGACAATCTCTGCCGTCTTGTGCGTTCTGCGAGTGTAGAAATCGTAAGCGAGAACTGCCGATAATCCGGCGGCACCGACCGAAATTCCCATGAGCGACCATTCGATCACATGAGAATAACCAGTCGCTTCGACTTGAATCACTGCCGGCAATAACCATTCTTCGAGTAGATTCGGAATGTGGCCGAAGGTGCTTCCGATCAGATGGGGAATTCCAACCCAACCGCCGACTGCCGACAAAAAGGCAAGAACCATAAGTGGAATTGTCATGGTCAGTGGAGATTCGTGCGGATGCACTTCTTTCGGAACACGCGATTTACCCCAGAATACGAGTGCCATCAGGCGAGTCATGTAAAATGCAGTGCAAACCGCGCCGAGAAGCCCCATAAACCACAGAACTTTTGATCCGTATGGGCTGGCCCACGTGTACCAAAGAATTTCATCTTTACTGAAGAATCCCGCGAATGGCGGCATTCCGATAATTGCGAGCCATCCAATTAAAAATGTAAAATGCGTAATCGGAAGATATTTTTTAAGGCCACCCATTTTGCGTATGTCTTGTTCGCCATCCATCGCGTGGATCACGCTTCCAGATCCTAAGAACATGAGAGCTTTAAAGAACGCATGAGTCATCAAATGGAAAAGCGCCGGGCCAAACGCGCCCACTCCACACGCGAGAAACATGTAGCCCAATTGCGAAACTGTCGAGTACGCGAGCACTTTTTTAATATCCCACTGAGTAAGACCAATTGTTGCCGCGATGAGTGCCGTACTTCCGCCGATGACTGCCACAACCATCATTGCGTTCGGCGCCAAAATGAAAAGGCCGCTGAGTCGCACGATCATATAAACGCCGGCAGTTACCATTGTCGCCGCATGGATCAACGCTGAAACTGGAGTTGGACCTGCCATGGCATCAGGCAACCAAACGTAAAGCGGGATCTGCGCTGATTTACCAGTGGCGCCAATGAAGAGAGCTAGGCACGCGAGAGTGATTGGAGCCATCCAGATTGCATCAGCAGTCTTCGGAAGAAGCTCATTGAAGTCCGCAAACGATAATGTCCCGAAGGTCGTGAACAAAATGAACATTCCGATTAAGAACCCGGCGTCACCTATACGATTGGTGATGAAGGCCTTCATCCCCGCTGCCGCTTTTTCTTTGTCCGTGAACCAGAATCCGATCAGCAAGTAAGACGCAAGACCTACGCCTTCCCAACCGACAAACATTACGAGCAGATTTGCGCCGAGAACGAGCATCAACATGTTGAATATAAAGAAGTTGAGGTAAGCAAAATATTTCGCAGGTCGCTCGTCGTGAGACATGTAGCCGATACTAAAGAGATGAATTAATGTTCCCACGCCGGTAATGACCAAAATCATGATTGCCGAAATTTGGTCGACGACGAATGCTGCTGGGACCGTGAGCCCGCCGACCGAAATCCAACGGAAAAATTCAACGCTGATTCGACGCTGATCTTCGTGTAGACCGCCGAGGCGCATAACTAAGGTTACCGCCGTGATAAAGCAAATACCGAGCATCGACGTGGCGATAATTCCCGCAAGATTCGCGTTGTGTGAACGCCAACGGAAACCGTTGATCAAAAACCCGACGAGCGGCGCGAGAAGAAGTATCGCGATTAAAATATTGTCAGACATAGCTCAACCCTTCAAATGCTCGAAGAAACGGATGTTCACTTCTTTGTAACGCTTAAATACGGCAACTGCGAGAGCAAGGCCGACGCCCGCTTCAGCAGCAGCAACGGTCATGACGAAAAACACGAGAACCTGTCCCGA
>JAYTDP010000318.1:0-3997 GCA_043735865.1 Bdellovibrionales bacterium | reverse complement strand
GCCGTTTTCAGTTGGCTAATCACTTTAGGAGTTGTGCCTTTTGAAGTGATAGGAGTTGTCATCGACTTCTGCTGTTGCTGCGCTACCGCTCCCGAAGGTTGCTCGCCCATTTTTTTCTGGCGCTCGCGAGCTTCTTGGCGTTTCTTTTTCATCATTTTAGAGTCGGTGATCATGCGAGTAAATTTATTTTGGTCGAGAGATGGTGCAACCAACTCTTCTTCCGGCCGTGACG
The DNA here is from genome assembly GCA_043735865.1 of Bdellovibrionales bacterium. Taxonomy (GTDB): domain Bacteria; phylum Bdellovibrionota; class Bdellovibrionia; order Bdellovibrionales; family UBA1609; genus CAYHVK01. The sequence continues at coordinate 3,765 of JAYTDP010000318.1, read as the reverse complement.
GCATTGCGGCGATGATCATCATCAAGAGCATGATCATACCGAGAGCGATGGCTACGGGGCCTCGCGCATTCGAACGGAACATCTCTTCTTTCGATTGACCAGCGGCGATCGACGTACGTACAAGTCGATGCATGACCGTGTAGTCGCCGAATGACTTCTCAATCACTTCTTTTTCGCGAGGAGCTCGAAATTCGTGCGTTTCTTTTCCGAACTCGTAACTAAAGCTTTCAGTTGAAGCTAAGAGAGCAGTCTTGTGTACGACTCCCCGCTTTTTAATAATAATTTGATGGAAAAGTTCTGTACCCGCAGTGGTTCCGGTCTGAAGCTTATCGGTATTGAAGAGAGAAACGTCGCAAGCACGCCGTTTAAACTTCAATTGATGGCCGCCAATAGCAACTACCGTTTCGTCACCAACTTCTTCGCGAAGAATAGGCTGCTTCGAAACCCAAGTTCCTTGGCCGCTACCGGCGTCAACAATAAACCATTGTCCATCTGCATACTCGAGATAGGCGTGAACCGAGCTCACATCTTGGCCCAATAGGCGGACATCCGCAGCAGCAGCAGAACCCAATACGGTGATGTTCTTTCCGGGTCGCAAATTGTGGCGACCGAGAAATTTGTTCTTATAATGATGTTCGAGTTCTAGCTCGATGCGCGTGTTCGTGTTCATTTCAAATACTCCACGGAATCTTTAATTTCGCGATCAAATTGTTGGTCGATTTTATATAGCGGCATAAACTTCATGCTCTTCTTCGGATTGACGTAAGCGCCATCTGGAGAATGGATTTTACCGTCGACGTCGCTCGATTCAAACTCAACCGATTGAGTTTTTCGAAATTGAACGTTCTTCTTCTTCTCGAGTGCCCAGCCGCTCGAGCTCGAAGCCACGATAGCGACGAAACTGATGAGAGAGATTAAAAGTGTCTTCATTTTTTCACCCCAGTGTCTGGTAAACTTGCAGAATTTCGATCTGCTTGTGAAACTTTGACCAATTGCGATTCGAGAGACTTAATTTTTTCTTCAACGTTGACCGGAATCGTAGCCGCAGACTGCCGAGTTTCGCTCATTAATGTACGAAGGTGCTTGTATGCACTCAGCGCATCACTAAATTTCGATTCTGTCTCGTAGAGGTCCGCTAAGCGTAAACGATAATCCACATTTCGTGGCGACCAGTTAACCGCTCGCTCAAGGTACGAAATCGCTTCTTTTAAATCACCTTTTTTACGTTTCAATTCGGCGAGGCCAACGAGTGCGAAAGAATTATTGGCGTCGTCTGCAAGCACGTTTTCGAAATACGGAGCCGCACCCTTCAAGTCAGAATCGCGATACAAGAGGCGGCCTAAGAAAAGATTCGCTTCAACAAACGCTTTGCGATCGGCGGCGATCTTCATTGTCTTAACGGCTTCACCATCATCACCAAGCGCCCACTGAGCGCGTGCTTTTTGGTAAAGGAGCGTCGTATCTGGACGTCGCTTCGATGCGAGATCGCTATACCAAAGCGAAAGCGGCAATTGGCCGTTTTCAAAAGCGGCAACCGATAAGTAGAAAGGTCCCCACGGTTCTTTCGCATCTTCGATCGCGATAAATTTGCCGATGGTCGCAACGCGATCCCACTTTTTGAGGCCTACACATTTATTCGCAATACTGATTAGGTTTGCGAGGCTCTCTCTTTTCCAGTTCTTGTCGCTCGATGGACATGCGAGTGGATTTACGCGCGATGGATAAGCTTCTGGCTGCAAGCTACTGCCATCAACGACGAGACCTTCGGGCGCCGACAAATCGAGCATCGTATCGTAACGACTGCTTTGGTTGAGCTTGTCGATTTCTTTTGCCATGGCAGGAACAGTTCCGTCATGAAGCTGCGAAGTCACAGCCTGCTTAAGAGCCAAATTTTTCGTCTCAATCGCCTTTTCTTCCATTGGGAGAGAAAGCTTTTTTATTTCAGCGCGGAACGCCGCTTCTTCTTCTGCCGGAACACCTTTTGGAAGTGGCATTTCACGAAGAGAACTGACGTAGTGAGAATAAGAGTCGGCCAATTCGCTGAGGGCACGGACCGCCACTTTTGGTGAACCGTAATTTGCCGCCGATTGGAACGCAACTTGGGCCTTTGCCAATTTTTCTGTTTTTAGTTGCAGCACGATTTGTACGCGCTCGACTTGGCTCTTCAAACTTTGCTCACGATACTCTTTGTCGAGAACACGGGCCTGATAGAGGCGTGCGCTCGCGATCGCGTATTTCGATGCGTCCTTGTCATTCGAACCGACAAGTTTTTTCGATAAGTTAAATGTACTTTCGTAGTCTTTTTTGTCCCACGCTTTTTCGATAAAATAGAGCTGAGCAAGGCTTGCTTGAGGTTGCCGTCCGGCAGCCGAAATTTCTCTTAATAAGTTTTCGCGAGTTCCAACTTGATTTTCAGTTTTGCTGATGAAATCCAGTTGATCCATAGAGCGATTCTGAATGTCGGCGCCTTTGTTTTTCAATTCTTCGTAAATCGGCTTTGCCGATTTAAAGTCGCCGAGAAGAGTATAGAAGTCTGCCGCCATTAGGCGCCATTTCGAACGGTTCTCAATGTCGGTTTGAGCTAATTGATTCAGTGTCGCCGCTGCTTCGCTTAAGAGTCCGAGAGATTCATAAGTTTGCGCCGCTTTCACGAGCGCATCTTTACCTTCTTTAGTCGAAGGGTAGCGTGCGTGATAGGCCACCGCACCTTTTGCACCAGCAACAAGGTCGCCCAATTTAAATTGGAGCTGCATCGAATTCCATAAGCTTTTTTGAGCCAGTGGAGAACTTGGATTGAGTTCGGCAAATTTGTCATAACGTGTGATCGCTTCTTTATCGTCGCCCTTTTTCTCTAAATCTTGAACGAGCAAGAAGTAAGATTCTTCGTAGAGCTTATTCATTTTTGCTTTGCGCTCAGGAGTCGCCGCTTTCTCGCGAAGGGCTAATGAATAGTCGCGAAGGCCGATGAAATCCTTTTTGATATTTAAAATGTCGAGGTACATATCTTGAGATTTAGTACCTTTATCGGTATTCGGATGCGCTTCGCCGATGGTTTTAAAATGAACGGCCGCTTCGTCGTAACGAGTTTTTTCGTAAGCGATAAGTGCTTTTTTAAATTCGATATCGAGAGCGTACTGACCTTTTGGGTAGTCCTTTAGGTAAGCCGCAGACAAATCCCGGAAGAGCTCTTCATCTTTATCAGACCATTTGTCTTTGGTAGCCTTCTCGAGAGAAACGATGGCGTAATATCGAGAGTCATGACCTAAAACTTTGTCTTTAGTCTGATCGCCCACTTGAGCGTAGTGGCCACTGGCGTCGCGGAATTTTTCTCGCTTAAAGAGTAAATCTGCATAGACGTATCGTGCCCGGCTCGACTCATCAGATTTGTCATCTTCAGATAAGTAAAGTTTGAATGCTTCTTCTGCGCCATCGGCTTGAACCTTTTGTTCAGCTGACTTCTGCCAGGCCTTCAACCAACGGTTCGCGTAAGTTAAAGACGATTTGCGGAAAATCGCCATGCAAATTTGCGGAGCCTCAAGCGGTTTCGCATCTTTGGCTTCTTTTTTCACGTCGATATCGTCGACCATTTCGAATAGCACGCTGTCAGGCTTAAGATTTTGGTTTTTGCTCCACTTACTGCCGCTATCGCAGACTTTATGTAGGTCGCCCAAAAGACTGATCACTTCTTTAGTTCGTTTTGTTTTGTCCGTGGCTTCCATTAATTGCACATACGCGCGCGGGAGGTTGTCCGACATAGGAAGTTTG
>JAYTDP010000317.1:0-2932 GCA_043735865.1 Bdellovibrionales bacterium | reverse complement strand
TCGTGCGAAAGCCGGCGAGTAAATAAACGCAGTGGATAGTCCACTCCCCTAACTTCGCCTCCGAAGTACAGTCGTGACCCGGCAAAGCATCGAGAGGTTCTACACCTAGCCACCCGACGGGCTCGCTTCCGTCGTATAACAACAATCCGTTAACCTGCGAGGGCAGTGCCGGATTTTTATGCACGCCACTTTCGGCCGCTTCAATGTCGGCGGCCGTCACCGCTCGTAGCGCACGACGAGGGCAAACGCGTTTCTGCATTTCGGCTTTCGCTGCCTCTTCAATTTCGATTTCTTGAACTGGCACTCGGTGATTCAGACACCAACACTGCGAAGTCATTCGGTCTTGTTCAAACAAAGCGACAAAATCATTCCAGGTGGAGCGATCAAGTCTGGCGATGCGAAAATTATTTTCGCTCATGGGATCACCGGCGGTTCTGAGACAAACAGGACATACTGCGAAGGATACGTTTGCTCCATTACGCCTGCGAACAACCGGGTGTCATATTTTTTACGACGAGTTTGGCGGGAAATTTTCTGAATCTGACATTCGAGCTTTGTGTCTTTTTCTGAATCGCACACATGCAACTTCGCAATTTCATCTGTCGCTTGGGGCACCAATTGGCTTTGATGTAAGACGAGCGCGTCTTTCCAGGCCAACTCAGCGATTTGCGCAACGGCCACGTCAGTTGAATCTGCTCGCACCAGAACGCGTTTCGCAGTTTCGGCCAATTTCGCAACACCCGCTAAATCTGGCCGAGATAGAATCTGATCAAAAGTTATACCTTGAGCTGCTGCCGCCTCAATAAATCCATCCCAAATTAAAGCGCCGCTTCGTAGATGGGGATCTTCGCCGAGCACGATAATTTTAGCGGTCTGCATCTCCGACCAAAAACGGCGAAATAAAACAGCCCCCATGGGTTGCGGCTGCCGAAACTGGCTGAAGTCGAGAATTTTTACCGTTTCAGGCTTGTAACCGTTCTTCACGACGTAAAAAATCCCTCCCGTTAGCAGGGCGGTTCCAAAGATAAGTATGGCAATAAGGAGTTTCGGCACCGAAAGCTACTTCAATTCGAAAAACAAAGTTTGAAATTCTTCACTCGTGATTTTAGCGCCGTCGACAAAATACTCGCCTTTGTCATTGATCCGGCCGTTGACTTTGGTGTCACCGATTTGAATTGCGACATCGTAAGTGTAAAGCATTTCTTTAATTGCGAGCCCTCGAGTCACCGCGAATTCGCGGCGAGTGGCCGTAAAGTTTGCCTTATCGCCAAATTGATTCACGCTGTCTCCGTGATAGGTCGTAGTGGTCGTAAATTCACCGCTTTCAATATCCGTATTTCGCTGACCCTTGATCGAGAAGCGAGTCAGTGGAATTTGGTCGCTGAAGCTGTCGATCCGCTGAAGATAACTTATAACGATGGCCTCGCTATTAGGCCCCTGAATGAGTACGTCCCAGTCTGCATTGAACGGGCACGACCGGCCATCTACAGTCCGACCACTATTCCGATTCCGCGCATCGTGCTTCATCGTGTAGGCACAATCGTTCAGCCATTCAGAAGTGGCTTTGTTTAGTTTCACGTCCCGCGCCTCGAAAAGTTCTTCGCCGCGCATCGCGAGAAGTGCGTTTTCAATTCCACTCGAATATTCGCTGACGGTTTTAGTTTCGGGGCCCGAGAGCGGGCCGATCTTGACCTCTTTCATTCCTTGGCAACCGAGTAAAGAGACACCGAGGCAAAAAACCAGAAGGGTATTTTTCATGACTCAAATGTTAGCTTTAGTTCTTTGTCTCTGACAAGCGGAAACGGGAAATGCCCTCGAGCGAGGTAATCGGCCGGCTAAAGTTATCGCGCTTTTCGGTTTGAACTTCAGTCCATCCCAGCCACTTTTGCCAATCGCGAATTGCCGATGAACCGCGGAACGGTCCTTTTAACTTTTGAGCGAGCTTAAGAGATTTTAAGTTGAACTCGATAAAGTGCACATTCGGATTCGCCACTGCCAGTTGGATTGGACCCTTGCGAACCAAATCCTCCCACTTCCAAGTTTTCTGACCGCACGTCTGAATGAAAAAGGCATTCTTCGCCCATTCAGAAAATTGCAGGAGTTCGGAAGGGCTTGGCCATTCACATCCAACAAAAACAATGTCCTCAATAGGAAGGCTCGACAAAATTTCTTTGCGTGGAAGCCTGAGCGGCACATCGCTCGGCGCAAAATACTTGGCGTTGTGGTGTTCGAAAATAATTCCCGACTGCCGGACTTCCAGTACAGAGTTAAATTCATCATCACCAAGCACTACGTAATGATACGAACGATTGGCGAACAAACTCACGTCGGCCAATGCTTTTTCGAGAGGAAATGGTTTTAAGTCGAGAGGCTTCAGCCATGCCGCCATGGTTTCGCGAAAACGCAGCTCAAGTCCGGCGATCGTCGCAACCGACGGGTCAAAGAGATCTTCATCGTTCCACTCGGATAAGAAGAAAACGCGCTCGAGTATCGTGAACTGATCGGCCAATGATGACGTCGCAAACGCCGTTCGCAAAACGTGCGAGAGAACCGGCATGAGACTCCAGCTAACAGCGCCCGAATCGCTTTCGGGAGAAACAAGGCCATCACCCAATTTCTTGCGTAGCTCGCAAAATTCCGCATGCGAAATTAAATGATCCGGGCTCGCACAATAAGTAGAAAGCGATTTGAAATGCGACATCCAAGGATCCGTCGGTTCAATCGGCGCACTCTTTTGCGTCGCCCAGAAAAAGTCCGCAACTACTTCGCGGGTCATGAGGCTCGATGGGTCTTCAGATGACGGATTTAAAAGTGTTAAAAGGCCGCGCTCGAATTGATCGCCGCTTCTCAAACGTTGCGCATGAATTTTGAGAGTGTTGTTACTAAAGTTAAGAGAATTTTCATCGCCGGTGACGATTTCGACCGCGACTTT
>JAYTDP010000316.1:0-2483 GCA_043735865.1 Bdellovibrionales bacterium | reverse complement strand
TGTGGGGAGCGAAAGTTGTTCCGAATTTTGGATGAGGGCCGTACTTCACCGGCGGTCTTTTTGCGCACTTTTTGATATCGAGCATGGGTTTCCCTTTTGCCAAAAATTGTCCCTAATGTTGAGGATTCTTCTCTCTCCTTCCGTTCCAAGTCAAATATATACGTTCTAATTGCGGTCCCGGGCTTGCTTTAATCGAGGCTAACCAAGGGACGTATTATGCGTATTACTATTAAGACCGCTATTGTAACTCTCGCCTCACTCTTCTTCATTAACATGATCGCGAGTTCGGCTTTCGCGCTTCCAGATATCGAATCTGAAGCTCAATCCGCGAAGGTAGACGATCTTGAACTTTCAGAAGAAGTTGAGACACTTGAAGCCTACGGAGAAGCTGCTGGGGCCAAAACTAATATCGAAGAGACGGCACGCCTTAAATCGGAGTCCCGCCAATTAGAAAAGAAGATCGCAAACCTTCAAAAGAAAAACGAATCTTCTAAAAAGCGCTCGGTCGAATTAGCTCGGGCTTATCGCCAAAAAGAAAAATTAGGCCTTAAATTAAAACGTTTAGCTGATAATCGCGAGCGAGAAGCCAACCGCCTTCAGTCGCGCAACGAAAGCTTGAAAGCCCGCGTTCAGTCTGCAGAGCAGCGTGTGATTCGCCAAGTGGAACGCCGTAAAGCAGCCGAGCAACGATTAGCTCAAGCACAACGCGATCAGCGCGAATTTCAAGGTCGCCAGCGTATTGCGCTTAATAAATTTCGAAAAGAGAAGCAACGCACTGAGACTGCACGAGCCCGCGCAAATCGCATCGGCGCCCCGTCAGTCGCTCTTCAGTAACCGACCTAAACGTCGGCAGTCATCAAGGTCCAATACGGGCGTAAATCTAAATTTACGCCCATTTTTTTTACCAAATTAAAAATTCCGCCCAGCTTTCGATGTAGAAATAATAACTGCCTTGGCGGTGGCGAATAGACGAGCGTCCGCGAGAATGCAATGTTGGCGTCACGGGTTCGTTTTTCAAAATCCGGATCGGTAAAGCGGAAAGGCTGCTTAGTTGGATCGAATGGTTCAAGTGATACTTTAATCATTGTTTTAAATGCCTGGCGTGATTCTTCGCTCTCTCGGGGGTCGAGAAGACCAAAGCCGACCGCCGACTGAAATATCCTTTCAGTATCATTACTGCCTAAGTCACGAAGGAGTCGAGCGTAACCCGCGCGAAAATCCCTCGAGTACTCGAGTGTCGCGCCGAAATCGAGAAGCACAAGTTCCACGCCCGAAGGTGCTGTTCGATTTGAACGCACCAAGAAGTTGCCGAAATTGGGATCCGTTTGAACCAGGCCCGTAGCTGCAAACTCAAGACAGAAAAGCTCGAGAACATACTTCGCAATCTGCTCGCGTTCGGCCAGTGGAGGATTTGAGAGTATCCAATCTCTGATTTGTAGGCCGCTTTCGAAGCTCATGGTCAAAACCCGTGACGTCGTAAAATTTTCGAAGGCTGAAGGTATTACGAGACCGGGAATTCCACGTATCATGTTGCTGTAGGAATGGAGACTCTGTAGCTCCTGCAAGTAGTCCGTCTCCTTCTTAAGAACTTCACGTACTTCTTTAAAAGTTTCATTCATGTCCATGCGCTTACCCGAAACGGCAATAAAACCCTGCGCGACTTTTTTAAGAATAGTGAGATCGGAATCGATCGAATCGGCAACACCAGGGTACTGGATTTTTATTGCGACATCCAGACCGTCAATCGTGGCGCGATGAACTTGGCCGATACTGGCCGCTGCAATCGGCGACTCGCTGAAGTTCCGGATTTGACCATATTTTATTTTTCCGAGTTCTTTCAATAGAACGGCACGAAGTTCCTGGGTTTCGTGCGGCGTCGCTTGGGACTGAAGTTTCGATAAAATTTCAATCACCTCGGGCGGGAGAAAATCGCTGGTATCTAAACTTAAAAGTTGACCGGCTTTCATTGCGGCCCCTTTTAAGTGCGAGAGATGCTCGACAACGATGCGGGCCTGGTCGATCCGAGACGCGAGACTGCCTTCGACTTTGCCACCCAAGCGGGAAGAGACGCGGTCACCGATTTCTTTCGTGGCAATTTTTGACGCCATTGATATCAGGCTGACTGATCGAGAAAATAGTCCGGAAGGAGTCTTCTTCATTCTTTGTTACCAGGCTGCCAGTGGCGGCATCGAACATAAAATTGCAGCCGGATTACCGCCGGATTCAAATCCGAATTTTGTACCGCGGTCGTAGAGCAGGTTGAATTCGACGTAGTGGGCTCTGGCTTTAAGCTGGGCTTCTTTATCGTCAGCTGTAAATGGTAAATCGATTCGGCGTTTAATAATTGGCATCAGTGCTTGGGTGAAAGTGTTACCAACGGACTTCCACATCAATAGATCTGTGTCAGGAGAACTCGAGCGATAATGATCAAAAAAAATCCCTCCCACCCCTCGCTCCCGATTGTAATGTCGAATCGTAAAATA
>JAYTDP010000315.1:0-8065 GCA_043735865.1 Bdellovibrionales bacterium | reverse complement strand
GTCACCGACCAATCAAAAATGAAAGAAGAGCGTGATCGTTTCTTTGATGTCGCGGTTGATCTGATCTGCGTTGCCGATCATAACGGTTACTTCACTCGCATGAATCCCGCCTGCATATCGATCTTGGGTTATACGCCTCAAGAAATGTGCGAGCGTCCCTTTACCGATTTCGTTCACAAAGACGATTTGAAATTGACGGCGAAAGTACTTGATGACTGTGGCGCGGGTGCTCCGGTCTATGCATTCGAAAACCGGTATCGCCATAAAAACGGAAGCTATGTGAGATTGTCGTGGCGGTCAGTGACCGTCGGCGATCGTATTTATGCAACTGCTCGTGACAACACTGAGCGCGACCGCATGCAGGCGCAGCTCCTGCATGCTGACCGAATGGTGGCCGTCGGTACGCTTGCGGCCGGTATTGCGCATGAAATTAATAATCCATTATCTTACAATCTACTCAATCTTGAAATCGCATTGGATACTCTTTCGACAAAAGCACCTTTGACCGTCGAGCAAACTCTCCATTTGAAAGAAGTCCTTTCTCTTTCGATGGTCGGTGCCAATCGCGTGAAAGAAATTGTCGCCGGTCTTAAGGTGTTTTCACGAAATGACGAACAGCAAGTTGGGCCGATGAAAATTGAGTCCGTGCTTGATTTGGCTATCCAGATGGCCATGCATGAAATTCAGCCTCGCGCTCGAATCGTTAAACATTACGCGCCAGTTCCATTGGTTTTAGGGAACGAGGGGCGACTCGGGCAGGTATTTGTAAATCTGCTCGTGAATGCCGCTCACTCCATCAAAGAAGGTTCGGCTGACGCAAATTGCATAGCAATCACGACCAAAACCGATGCGAACGGAAAAGTTTGCATTGAGATCACCGACACAGGCTCGGGAATTCCTGATGATATCAAAACTCGCATTTTCGATCCGTTCTTTACGACGAAAGCAGTGGGGACTGGGACGGGCTTAGGGCTTTCAATTTGTCACGGGATCGTAACCGCCCTGTCTGGGAAAATTGAAATTGACAGTGAAGTGGGACGTGGCACGACCGTGCGAATCGTGTTGCCGGCTACGCTCCAAAACATAATTGAAATATTACCTGAAGTCCCTCGCCGGCAGTCTACGACCCCGCGCCTAAAAGTTTTGATCATTGACGACGAGCCTGATTTTGCCTCGACTCTGTACCAGGTTCTCGGTCGCACAAATGAGGCGACGGCCGAGAGCGATAGTCGCGTTGCACTTAATCTCATTTTAAAGAACGCCGACTATGATCTTATTTTATGTGATCTTATGATGCCCGGATTTACCGGCATGGACATTTACGAGAAATTGAAAGCCGACAATCGCAAACTTGAAGAAAGAGTTATTTTCATGACCGGGGGAGCCTTCACCCCGAAGGCCGTGGCGTTTCTGCAGGATCCAAATATCCGCCATATCGGAAAGCCGTTTAAAATTCAGGCTCTGCTCAAAATGATTAAGCCGGCACTTGCCAGCTAATTACAGTTTTAGGTTTTTGAGCGGCGGAAGACCTTCAATGATTTGCATTTGTGATAAACCGTCTTCCCCCATGGGCTTTTGGCGATCGACTCTTTTGTAGGCGTCGTCCCACAGTGGGTAAGGATGCGTGAGTTCAAAAGTCTTATTCACAACGACGGCTACACTGAAGGCGTAACGATTCGCAAGTGATTCCACAATATAATAGAGCGGGTAGAGATCATGCATACGGATGCGAATACATCCAGTCGACCAAAATCCACGCTTCATCACGCCTGGATCCATGGGCGCATGAATGCCGAAACCGGTGTAAACTCCATTCGAATTAAGAAGCTGTAAAAACGGGTACCCTTGATAATAAGCCGGCACGGTACGGTGGAATATATTCGCGACCGAACCATCGCTTGCAGTTTTCTTGAGTTGAGTTCGAGCGGGAGGGAGTTTCAGTTTTTGTTCGTCGGCTTCGAATCCGCCAATAACTGCCGGGAGGATCATTCGGAAATCAAGAGTGGAATTTTCAATCGAAAGCGCTCTCTGTAGAGCACCAATCGTGATGAACCAACCGTCCGCTGTTGCCGACTCATCGGCGAAATTTTCGACTTCGATACTTCCGCTGCTATTAAATTTCAAATTTATTTTGCGCACGTACATGCCGTCGCCGACACGCATGAGCGCGACAACTTTCGCTTTGTACCCATCCCCAATTGCTGCCAGCGACTCGAAGTATGAAAAAAAGACGGTGTTTTCATGTGTAACTTCGAAATTGCGATCGGCACCGTAGGGGGTATAGACAACTCCGCGGGGCCAGCAGTTTACGCATCTTTCGAGCTTCTTAATGAATGTCTGGACGGCAGGTGGAGGGGAGCTGAAATCACGAACGTCTCTTAGATCTATCGCCAATAAATCCGCAGCATTAGCGAATGATATTAGCGCTAATTGAATGATCAAAATGAATGTCATAGGACGTCGCATTTCGTCTTTATATAATGCTCATAGTCATATAGCAAATAGGCGTAGATATTAAGATTTTTTAAAGCAGGTTTTTTACAATTTGCTGAGTTTTTATTTTAAACCGTCATGAATTCATAGACAAAGATGTAGCCTTATGACACAACGCAACATCAAAGTTCAACATTACTACTGCCTTCGGGCCGGGGAACGAATGAAAACGATCATTATATTATGCGCGTCGCTTTTTACAGTCGCCGCTTTTGCAACGGGTGGATATCCACCTCCGCAACAATCGCCAGCACCACAAGTGCCGGCTCCACAGGCTCCGCCACCACCACAAAAACCTCACCAGCAAGCGCCATTGCCACCGGCCGCCCAAGCGCCTTATCCTGGGCAAGCAACTCCGCAAGACGATTACGTCTGGGGACACGATGAATCTCGTGCACTTGAAGATGCCGATTGGGGAAAAGTTGTGCGCTCTTGTAAGCAATGGGTTTCAAATCGCGAAAATTCGCAAATCAAACCGGCTGCTCAAAACATCTCGTGCACTTTAACGTCACGTGGAATGGAACAAGTGGGTTCGGTCAATCGTGACAAAACTTACGTCACTGACTCAACTTTGACTGCAGGCGCTTCGAACGGCAAAGGCAACCAGCGTTCAGAAACTTCGCAACAGCAATCATCAGTCGATACAGTTTCTGTTACATGCCCGATCATTCAAGAAGTTCAGCGCCGTTACCGCTTCGACACATCGATTTCTTGCGAAGATATCGCCGAATCGAAATGGGAAAGCAAAATCGATCTTTGTAACGACGTTTGGCTTTCAAAAGTTGCCGGCGCGACGACTCGTCAAGAGCGTCAAGCTCAACTTGATCCTTACTTAATCGACAAAACTCCAATGGGCGATAAATTGGTTGATTGCTCGACGAAATAAGGGAACAGATGAATCTCTCGGGTAAACTTTTATTATTTCTCACAATCTTTGTTGCTGTCGTATTTACTGCGGCAGCTGAAGCTGGCTATCCAGTCTGCCATAATGTGGGAACTCTCGAGAGACGTTATCCTTTGACAAGTTTGCCTTCCAATCTGCGTCTCGTCAGTGCGAGCCACGGACAAGCGGTTTTACGTTTGGGCCAGGTTCGTTATCGAGCCGCGTACAAAGGTTGGTCATCATACTGGTATCCCATCACCGGAAATCAGCTTTTTTCTGCACCCAATTCTCCTCTGAAAAACTACGACCGATGGGCGAGTCAAACGAAGGGCGCCAAAGTGTCGGCAGCGGACTGGCATAAACAAAATGTCTACAATCCAAAGGCGTCTGAGTGGGAGGGCTATTGCGCACCTCGCGCATTTGCCGCGGCCGTCGAATTGATTCCGACAAAATCCGTTCAGGTAGGTGGAGTTTGTTTTTCTCCAGCAGATATTAAAGCTCTCCTCGCACTTAGTTACGAGAACGTGTCATCGCGAAAACTTGAAGAGAAATTAAAAAAGCCCCTTATTTTTGGACAGCAATTTTTGGGCGGTACGGATGACGTCATCAACGATGTTTACCCCGATCAGCTTTTACGATTCGTTCAAGTTTCATTGGGCGATAGGCAATTGCCATTTTTAATGGATCACGCCAAAGACGCTGAAATGTGGATGGATCTGGTGCACGAAGCGACAATTGAGGTGACCAAAGCTCAAGGGCAGTCGGCAGTTGACGTGAAAATTGTTTTAAAAATGGCCAATTTCGATTTGAATGAAAGCGAAATGGCTCTCGATGATCGTGGGCAATTGAATTTTGATCAAGCGATCCGAAGTTATACGGCTCGAATCTACGGATGCTGGAATGGTGAAGATTTCGTTGCGTCATCTGGCGAATGGACCGGCACTTCTGAGTTTGACCACCCTGATTATGTCGTGGATGTACCGCTAAATAATACGGCGGCGATAAAATCACTTCGCGGCAGCCGCAACCCGCAACTCAATGTGGCCTGGATTTACGAACTCCGCGATCAAGCTTTGCTGGCTCAAAAGAGCGGGCAGTTCTGCACAAAATAATTAAATAGTCGAATTGAATACGGTGGCCGAGTCGCCGCCGCGTATCGCTTGCGAGCACGCAGTCGCAAGGCCTGTCAGTTCACGCCAGCAATTCTCTGCTCCCGTGTGTCCTTCGTAACTTCCGCCGAGTTGAAATTTGACTTCTCTCCACAAAGCTTGTGCTTCAGTGGGATCTTGCGTGCAGACCATGCGCGCCCAGTTCGATAAACTCGTTTTGTAGGTGTCGAGCGCAATGTCTAGATCGGCGCGAAAGGCGCGAGCGCGAACGTTCACTTTGCCGATCATCTCGCAGGCTTTCGGATTTGATACGAGAGAAGCTGGAGTTACTTGGGTTGCTGCTATTGGTATGAAAAGTTCAGCTGGCTGAGTCGCCATCGTCTGTACTGGCATGACATGAGTGATTGAGCGGGTCGTGAAGTTCGCGCGCTCGACAACTGCCAAATCTTGAGGGCGAGCAGTTGCGAATGTGATATTCGGACGATTGGTTTCGATCGTCACATTAGTGTCGGGGGCCGTGTCAGTTTTGACAGCGAGAATTTTTGGAGCCGGCTGCTGAGCAGGTCGCGCCGCCGTTTGGCTTGTCGGCTGAACGACATCATTGGTGGCTACCTGATCGTCACATTGTTCTGACTGAAAAGCTTTAGCCCAGACGATTTCACAAACCGCCGATTGATCGCGAGCCGACTTCTTTTCATTGATGAGTTTGCAATTGGCTTCTTTATCGTCACCTAAATTTAACTTGCAAGAGGCATCGCTCGTGCTGACACGGTCGCGCGTCGAACCCTTAGGTAGCTTTTTGCGACTGTCTGATTTGTGGTCACAGGCGCTCAAAAAGGCCATATTGGCGACTAAAAACAGGGCTATAAACGCATTTAAGGTCTTCACGGAGGACTCCTTGGGGCGAGCCATCGAAAATTGCAAAGTTTCGACCAATAGCCGCGATTGCAGACCCATATTCATATTCGCTTAAAATTATTAATCACGCCTCGGTAAAAACGAAGGCTTTCGAGTTTTCAAATTAAATATTTCACCATGAGCCAATATGTGAAGTCGCACATCATGCATCGACATTGTTCGTTCGGCGGCAGCTTCCGAAATATTGGTGTAGGTCACTCCATGCCCATCGACGACGTAAATTGCATTTGTGCCGAGGACCTGAAATTGGTCGCCCTGCATGATGATCGAAGTATCTTCGTCGATGCCGATCCCGAGCACGCCGGGATTCATCGCGACAGCCCCCAGAAGGCGTCCAATTCGACCGCGCTGGGCAAAGTGTTGGTCGATAATCATCTCTTCCGCAAAGCCAAGTCCGGGCGCCATGAGCCAATTGCCAACTTTGTGGGTTTCAGAATCTTCGCGGCCCACGAGCATAGTTGTGCCCATCATTGCGGCGCCAGCCGATGTTCCGGCGATGATGCCTCCACCTTTGTAGATTTCTAAAATGCGTTCATAGATCGGTGTGCCACCGATTTTTGTCGTGATTTTGAGCTGATCTCCACCAGTGAAAAAAACGGTGTGGGCATTATCGAAAATAGCTAGGTGAGAAGGGTCGCTGGCTTGTCGATGTTGATCGATAAAAAAATGTTCGATGTCGGTGACGCCCATTCTCTTAAAGACTCTTTGGTAGTCGGGCCAAATTTCGTGGGGGATTTGACTGGCCAATGTCGCGATGACCATTTTCTGGCCGTCAGTACGAGTCGCAATTTCTTTTAAAATTTCCATCGAGCCGGTTCGGTCTTCGCGGCCACCGATAATAATGAGCGTCCCGGCCGAAGTTTTCTTCGCGGTGCTGCCAGTTCGTTTCTTTTTAGTTTGGGCTTTTTTTTTCAGTGCCGAAGCTGTCTTAGCTCCTGATGCCATACCAATCCGCTTTCCTTCTCGATGTATACGGCTGATCGCAGTATTTTAGAACGCGATCGTACATAAAAAATTGACCGTTTGCCAAGACATGGCGGACTTCGAGATCTTTTGCGCTGACGACCACCATGTCGGCGTCGGCGCCCACTGCGATGCGCCCTTTATCCTTCAATTTTAACGCTTTTGCTGGAACCACAGTGACATGACGAATAATTTCTTCAAGCGGCAAATTATGTTCGAGCACACACTTACGAATTTCTTGCCATAGTTCTACTGGGCCACAAGCGCCGGCATCCGTCGAAAACGAAAGTCGATCAGGTCGTCCGCCTTGTTCGCGGTAAAGTTTGTACCAAACTTCGAGATCACGTTCGTGAATATCGAAATCGA
Organism: Bdellovibrionales bacterium; assembly: GCA_043735865.1. Classification (GTDB taxonomy): domain Bacteria; phylum Bdellovibrionota; class Bdellovibrionia; order Bdellovibrionales; family UBA1609; genus CAYHVK01. The sequence continues at coordinate 1,333 of JAYTDP010000315.1, read as the reverse complement.
CGTAACACCCTTTTTTGGCGGCGGTAATACCTTCGAGTAGTAATTCTTTACTGCGCTCCATGTGCGTGAAGTAAAGCGATTCCGCAATAATCTCGTGTTCCTCCATCATTTTGAATGCCGTGCCTAATCGTTTTTTTCCGTCACCGACATGGAGACGAGTCACACCCGCTTTACCGGTCATAAGGCCCGATGTGTAGGCATCGACCACGACTCGAGCGAGGCTATCGGTCGATGGCTCGGGTGCGCGACGGTCCGCAATCGCGATTTCACCGGCACCGATGATTTCGTCGACGAAATAAATATCCTGACGGAGATCTCCGGTGAGTGTGCGGGGAGGTATTTCATATCCACCTGAGTATGCATACGATGACAGCCCGGCTTCGCGGAAAGCACTTACACACGAAAATAAATTCGCCATGGTTTTAGTCAACGTATCGACGCCGATAGCGCCGACGGTTGTCGTAATTCCACCTCGAATACATTCGTCGATGGTGATGCGTGGTGGTTGCGACAAAAATCCGGTCTCGCCGCTTCCTCCCACCATACAAATTTGCGAATCAATCAATCCGGGGATCAAATACATGTCAGAACAGTCGATCGTTTCGGTGTCCACTCCTAAGGCGCGCACGTCCTGAGTGTCGACTGATCCGAGCTTAGCTATTTTGGTGCCCGCGACGAGAATGTCGGTTTTTTCAAACCGATCATTCATATAGGCATTCGCGTTTTTAAAGACTTTGAACACTGGTCAGCCTTCGATTGGTTTGGACAACGCCAGCTGAGCTTGGCGCGATCGAAACTGGTTGTACAATACTTCGTACTGGTTCTGGATCGTACTCCATGATCGCCTGACGAACAATTTCTAAGTCTTCGTAAAACAAAACGATGAAGCTATCTTTCGGAGAATGTTTTATGGCGTATTTCAGTGCCACGACTTCATCCGGAATCCTTTTCATTTCGACTTGGCGATTGGTCGCGGCTATTTTTTTCGACATTAAGTTTGTTACGACTCCTGGAAGACGCCCACGCAGGTCTTTTTCTTCGCGCAAGATGATCTCGTTGAAGTGATTCGCGATGACGCCCGCCGAATCCTCAAGGAGTTTATCATCGCGATCGCCGGGCAATCCGACAATTGCGACCTTGTGATATCCGTGCACATTATCGACGAGTCGACCCATAGCCGCGAAGGCCGGTTCATTGTGTCCGTAGTCGAGCATAATGTAATGGCCCTGGATTTTATAAAGGTTCGCTCGTCCGATATTTTCATTCGCCGGCAACAGTTCACCCAAGCTCGAGGCGATCGCCTCAGCCGAAATCCCGCCGGCAACTGCGGCGC
>JAYTDP010000314.1:0-7334 GCA_043735865.1 Bdellovibrionales bacterium | reverse complement strand
TGGCAATGCTGACAAAGAACAGGTTAAGCTTGTGATCGAGAATTTATTGAAGCTTCGCTCAGCATTTTTTGACGCGACCGACGCACTTGCAATCGCGCTCACTCATGTGCGAGCAATGGAGCAAAAGCAGTTTTTGGCGGGGCAGGGAATTGAATTATGATCGGATATTTAAAAGGCGACATCCTGCAAGTTCACGACGAAGGCGTTTTGCTTAATATTCATGGCGTCGGCTACGACGTTCATTGCAGCGATCAAGTTCGACAAAGTTTACTTGGCGAAAGCAAAGCGGAATTCTGGGTTCACACTCATGTTCGCGAAGATCAATTGGTTCTTTTCGGATTTTTATCGACGAGTGAGAAGCAATTGTTTTTGTCTTTGCTAAAAGTGAATGGCGTTGGCCCTAAAGTCGCAATTAAAATTTTGGGTGCATCACCAATTAATGTTTTGATTCGCATGATTGAAGATGCGGATGTGCGCGGCCTTTCGCAATTACCGAAGATCGGTAAGAAAACTGCAGAGCAAATCGTTCTCGAGTTAAAGGGAAAATTGGCAATGGTCGAGGGAGAATCAAAGGCGCAGGCCGCATTTGCCGCCCGCGCCGACATCGTTTCGGCATTAGTTAACTTGGGCTTCAAAATGTCGGAAGTCGAAAAAGTGGTTTCTGAGATGGATGGTGCTACCGACTTGCAAGCGGGCGTGCGCACAGGTCTTCAGCGTTTGAGCGCGCAGTTTTAATGAATTGGCGATTAGGGGAAAATAAATGTCACGAGTAATCACCGGCGAACCAATTGAGTCGGATAAAGAAATTGAATTCAGTCTTCGCCCGAAAAATTTCGGCGAATTCACCGGGCAAGAAAAAGTAAAAGAAAAAATTAAAGTATTCGTTGAGGCCGCAAAGAAACGCGGCGAGCCTCTTGACCATACTCTTTTGTGTGGCCCCCCGGGCCTCGGCAAAACAACTCTCGCTCACATCATCGCTCATCACATGGGTGTTGAAATTAAAATCACGTCTGGCCCGGCTATCAATCGCAAGGGTGATATTGCCGCGATTTTGACTTCTTTGAAGCCTTACACCGTATTGTTTATCGACGAAATTCACCGTTTGAGCCGTGACGTCGAAGAGTATTTATATTCGGCAATGGAAGATTACGCTCTCGATATCGTGACCGGTGACGGGCTCGGTGCGCGGACGATGCGTTTTTCATTAGCGCCATTTACCCTTGTCGGCGCAACGACTCGCGCGGGATTATTGAAAGCGCCTTTTCGCGATCGCTTTGGAATTCTCGAGCGTTTGAGTTTTTACGACCGCAAAGATTTGATGGCGATCCTCCACGCGTCGGCGGTTCGCATGAAAACGAATTTGACAGACGAGGGCGCAGAAGAAATCGCGCGTCGCTCTCGCGGAACTCCACGTATTGCAAATCGATTGCTACGCCGTGTGCGCGATTATGCCGAAGTAAAAAATGCCGGCAAAATCACGACAGATTTAGCCAACTACGCGCTCGATCAACTCGAAGTCGATTTGCTTGGGCTCGACCCGATGGATCGTAAAATTTTAACTCTGATATATCAAAAATTTGCCGGTGGACCGGTGGGCATCGATACGATGTCTTCGGCTTTAAGTGAAGAGACGGACACATTAGAAGAAGTGTACGAACCTTTTTTGCTTCAAGAGGGTTTGATTCAAAAGACTCCGCGCGGACGAATGATTACGGCTTCTGCCGTCGATCATTTGGTGAATGTGTATAAGTTGCCGCGGGTGCCGATCGGGCGTGCGCCCGTTGCCACGCAAGCAACTTTCGAATTGCCTGCGGATCCCGCAAAAGACATCTAAAGCGCGGGCAACTCAATTACGAAACGAGTGTTCGCATTTTTTTCGTCGTAATAAAATCGACCGCCGTGAGCCTCGATGATTCCTTTCGAAATACTCAGTCCCAGTCCGGTGCCACGACCGATTTCTTTCGTTGTGAAGAAAGGGTTCATAATTTTTTCTGCGATAGCCGGATTAATTCCGTGGCCGCTATCCGTTACAGAAAGTTCCACATTCGGTCCCTGTTTTTTCGCCGATACTAAAATATACTTTTCCGGTAAAACTTCGACGGCGTCCATGGCATTATTAATTAAATTCATCACGACCTGCGACAGTTCTGCTGACCGCCCTGCAACTGACAATCCCACTTCAATATTTTGACGTAGTTCAATGCCGGACATGACAAGCTTTGCTCGGCAAAGCTCCAACGTTGAATCAACTATATCCCTGACTTCAATACTCTCTTTGGGGTCGTGATCCGAGTGGCGCGAAAACTGCCGCAACCCCTTTACGATTTTTGCAATACGTTCGGCCGTCGCGCTAATTTTCTCAATTTCGACAATTGCACTCTCCTTCTCGAAAGTGCCATCCTTCAACATTTCCACAATCATTTCTGACTTTGATAGAATCACCGCAAGAGGAGTATTTATTTCGTGTGCGACGCCACCGGCCATTTCTCCGAGAGTCGACAACTTAGATGTTTCCACCATGTGCGCGATCAAGACTTCCCGCTCACGCTCAAGGTTTTTTATTTTTGTAATGTCAGTCGTTACCGCGAAGAATCCGACGACTTTGCCATTTATAAACTCGGGAAGGTACGATGCGAGAGTCTCACGCACTGAACCGTTTGGAAGTACGACCTGTCTATCGAATGATTGAGGCTGACCGGCCAATGCTTTTTCAATGTACGGCCGATTGAGCTCGTAAAGTTCTTGTCCGATTACTTCTTTTATCGTGAGTCCTTTTATTTGTGAAGGGGGTTTCCCGAAATACTCAGTATAAGCTTTATTCGCATGCAAATTTTTGAGATTTGAGTCCCAGTGACCGATCATGGCCGGGACGCCGTCCAAGACTCGTGCAAGGTGCGCTTCATTTAGCTCGAGTTCAGTTAATGTTTCTTTCTCGACGGTGATGTCTGTAAAACTTGTCACGACATGGGTCGGCCCTGATCCTTCTGAGCCAAATATCGGCGAAGAGTTAGCCCGGAGCCAGCGTGTGGGCGCATTTTCAATTTTCATTCCTAAAACAAGGTCTCGCTGGCTTTTCGCTGTTGCGACGGTCATGCGGGAGGGTATGGCCGCAGGCACGATCGGGCTGCCGTCTGCTTTAATAAAAGTGCGCGAGGTTTCGAAGATTTTTTTGCCGATTAAATTCTCGGGAGTACCCCCGAGAAATCGCGCCGCAGACGGATTGCAAAAGAGGATATTTGATTGGTTGTCCTGAACGACGACGCCCTCGTGGAGATTTTCAATTACCGTCCGTTTGATTTCGAGCTCGGCGACGTAGAGTTTTTCTTTTTCAAGTTCATCTCTCAGTTGCAGAAGCCGGCCGATTTGTTTCGCCAACGCATTGAGGGCTGCAATTTGTTCGGGGCTCAACTGGCGTGGTTTGAAATCGACAACGCAGAGGGTTCCAATAGGAAATCCATCCGGGGACATCAGCTGTGCGCCAGCATAGAATGTAATTGCCGGTTCTCCCGTCACGATGGGATTATTTTTAAACCTGTCGTCTAGCCGCGCATCCGGTACGACCATCGACGTATTTTCGAGAATGGCGTGTGCACAAAAAGCGATGTCGCGAGGGGTTTCATTGATGTCGAGACCTTTTTTTGACTTAAACCACTGCCGTGAATCATCGATTAATGACACCAAGGCAATCGGAGTCTCGCAGATTTGCGATGCAATCAATGTAATGTTGTCGTAGTCATCTTCGGGGAGGGTGTCCAAAATGTTGAGACGATTGAGCGCGGCGAGGCGTTCGCTTTCTCTGGGGTGCTTAAGTGCTATTTTCATACTCTTAATAATACAATAAGGCTGTGTGTTCGCACCCTCTGGCGGTGTCATCTTCGAAAAACTAGCTCAAGGTTTTAGGCGTTGAAATCTTTTACTTAGAAACATTGATAACGGAACGTGTCGTCCAGCCCGAGATCGAAAACAATGGTCTTAACAGTATTGGTATTTGAATAACTGCAGAGTGCTGCCCTCGCCGGATTTGTTCGGTAACTTAAATCATATTCGGCATTAAAAATGGGCTTACCTGATGTATTGAACGGAAAGTACGAAGAACATTCACTGTAATAGTAGCACTGTTCAGTTACCGCAAAGTCATAGTAGCTAACCAAACTTGTCACCTGAGTCGGATCATTTTTAAGGGCGACCGACAGCCCCTTGCTCCTCGCTGAATTTGCGATTGCTCGGTTGAAGGCCAGCTGTTCATTTGCAGTTGCATTGAAACACGTATTTTGAAGATGCGAATCGACGTTATCCGGCTCCACACCGTCGCAGCCTTTTGTTTGCGCCAAAATTAAACGGGTTTCCATAACATCGAGAACATTTTGAGAGCGCACATCTAGCCATTTTTCGCCCGGCCAACCGTCAAGCGGATTGCCAATGTCGGTCGCTAGAAAGCTACTGTAGTCCGGACGAAAATTTTCGGCAGAGCCGGCACTGAAATAACAAACAACTTTTTTACCGCTCGCTTTTAAACTCGTAATGGTTGCAGTCGTGGTCTCAAATAAGTCCACGTCGTAAACGTCGACGCTGTAACTCGAATTCAAAGTTCCGTTGAGTTGCCAGGTCCACGTTGTATTGATGCCGTTTGCATGAATGGGTCTTGCAGCTTGAGCCGCAGGCGCGAGGGGGAGACTCGAGGCGGGGGAGTTAGTAGTCGGGCAATAATTTATTGCCGGTGCCGATGCTTTAGGCTTCGAACAGCCGACCGCGAATAAAGTCGAAAGAATAATTAAATTGCGCCACATCAAAATCCCACATCGCACTCGTAGTATTGCCCGGCGAATTTATCTTCACCGGCGATATTACATTTCTTAAAAAAGAAGGGCAGATTGCTGTTCTTGGTACTGTGCGGAGGCAAATCTTTTTTTACCTGAAAGCGATCCATAAAATACGACGAGGGGCTTCGTCGGGACTCTGTGTCCATATCGTCGGGCGGAGCACTTTGACGTGCAGGTTCTTCGGTCGCGCACCCGCCGACCGCGAACACCAATGCCCATGCGGAAAACGCAAAAAAGAGAATGGTAAATAAACGCACAGACGCGCGTGACGAAGGCATTCTTTTATTATCTCTCTTGCAGAGGCATTTTTGAATCTCGTGCGAGCGATCTCGTCCTTCGCCCGTAGCCGAGCTTTTTTAGCAACACCTGTGGTTTTCCTCACACATGAGCGACTCGAAACAAAGCTGGTCTAAAGTCTCAGCGTCTTGTGATTTCAACGACTTAAGTGCTGTACGTTCATCCAGTTTCGATGGCATTATTATTGTACTTAGTATCAGCAGAACCGAAACCCGAAACCAGGTGATCATGTTTCTTCAAAGAACGATTCGTACTCGCGTCGAAGTCAAAGGCATTGGCCTTCATACGGGCAAAGACGCAACACTCACGTTTTGCCCAGCACCCGCAAATACAGGCGTTTACTTTGTACGTTCTGATCTTCCCGGTCGCCCCGCCCTCAAGGCCCACGCCGGATCAGTGAACGCTACAACCATGGCCACCACCGTTGGCGGACCGCACTTTTCAGTTTCAACAATTGAACATTGCCTCTCGACACTCGCGGCATTCCGAATCGACAATCTTTTTATCGAACTCGATGGACCTGAAATTCCAATTGGCGATGGAAGTGCAAAGACGTTCCTCGATGCGCTTTTAAAAGCAGGAATGATCGAGCAAGAAGAGCCGCGCAAATACGCCTACATCAATCAAACTATTTATTATGGAGATAGCGATAAGCACGCTTACATCACTCCCTACAATGGCCTTCGAGTAACGGCGACGATCGAATTTTCACATCCGCGTATCGGTCGCCAAACTATGGATATCGATATTAACGAGCAATCCTTCGTGCGTGAAGTGGCGCAAGCTCGTACTTTCGGTTTTATGAAAGATGTTGAAATGCTTCGATCAAAGGGCCTCGCACTCGGTGGCAGTATGGACAACGCGATTGTCCTCGATCAGGAAGAGATCCTGAACAAAGAGGGTCTTCGTTTCCCAGACGAATTCGTTCGCCACAAGGTCCTCGACGCATTGGGCGATCTTGTGACTCTCGGTATGCCTTTGATGGGGCATGTCGTTCTCTATAAGGCTGGCCACGATTTAATGAATAAGCTCGTTCGTAAGATACTTGAGACTCCCGAATCCTACCGCTTTATCGAGCTTGGAGCCGACCTTCCAGACCCCATTGCAATGTGGGGCTAACTTCGGTAATTTCTGACTTCCAAAAAAATAGCGTTACGCTAAAGGGGAATTCAGATGATTATCGGTGTACCGAAAGAAATTAAAATTGGCGAAAATCGTGTTGGCTTGACAGACGCTGGAGTGAAGCAGCTCGTTAGCGAAGGTCACACTGTTTATGTTCAAAAAGATGCCGGAGTCGGCAGCCGCATCACTAATGAAACTTACGAAAAAGTCGGCGCGAAGATTCTCGATACAGCAAACGAAGTTTGGTCGAAAGCCCAAATGATCATGAAGGTGAAAGAGCCGCTCCCGCAAGAATACGACCTCATGAAAGAAGACCTCATTCTTTACACGTATCTCCACTTGGCAGCTGAGCCGAAATTAACAAAAGCTCTTTGCGACAAAAAAGTAAAGGCGATCGCTTACGAAACAATTATGGACGCAGACGGAAGTTTGCCGCTTTTAACGCCAATGTCTGAAGTTGCGGGCCGTATGGCAACTCAAGTCGGTGCTACTTACTTGCAAAAAGATCGCGGTGGCATGGGCGTTCTCCTCGGTGGAGTGACCGGTGTTGAGCGCGCGAAAGTCACAGTTATCGGCGGCGGTGTTGTCGGAATCAACTCGGCAAAAATGGCAGTTGGCCTCGGTGCTGACGTCACAATCCTCGATGTGAATCACAAACGTCTCGAGTATCTCGACGACGTTTTCCAGGGCCGTATCCACACGCTTTATTCAAACGCTTTAAACATTGAAAAATCAGTTATGAATTCGCACCTTGTAATCGGGGGAGTTCTAGTGACGGGCCGAAAAGCTCCGAAACTTGTGACGAAAGAAATGGTTTCGAAAATGATGAAGGGCTCTGTCATTGTCGACGTGGCGATCGACCAAGGTGGATCGATCGAAACGATCCGTCAAACTTCGCACACTGAGCCGACATATGAAGTTGATGGAGTGATCCATTACGCGGTTCCAAACATGCCGGGTGCTGTTGCGCGCACTTCAACTTACGCTTTGACGAATGCGACGATGAAATATGCGTCTATGCTCGCTCGTATGGGTGTGGAAGATGCGATCGCGAAAGACAAAGCTCTCGCCTACGGACTTAACTGCTACAAAGGG
>JAYTDP010000313.1:0-10467 GCA_043735865.1 Bdellovibrionales bacterium | reverse complement strand
CCAGAAAAAATGCAGGCTGTTCTCGAGGGCGCGGGTATCCCGGTGATCTTTGCATCTTCGTCCGTGCGCCTATCGAAATATCATGGCGGTAGTACGGTTGAAAAAGCTTTCCCGATTTTTGTCGTCGATCATTACGATCGTCAGTCAGAACCGTATCCAATCGAACAGTCGACTGAGATTTTCCAAAAGTATGATGAAATTCGTCGCATTGATCGTTTGTACGTGCCGCCAGAGATGCACGCTCGCGCGGAAAAGATCATGATTGATAAAAAATTGTAAGGAGAAGCTCGTGAAAATTGCGAAAGTTGCAAAAGTGGCCAAGGTGGCGAAAGCCGCGACAAACGAATTAATTCAAAAAGGCCGTGAGCGAATCCACGAACTTGAGATGACCCGACGATTTGAAGTTTTGAAATCGTATATTTCAGGAAAAGACTTTGAAGCTGACTTAGATGAGATCATCGGTTCATTGCAGCTCGAGAAAGTAGGAACTCCGGTTTCTTTTAATGAAATTTCGGGACGCAAAAAGCGCATCGGCGCAAAAGTTGCATACTTGCGAAATCAGGCGGGGATGGTCATCGGATTCTGCGGAACTGCTGGCGCTAAACTTGGCGCCAAAGTCGGCCGTGGGAATGTGGCGGTTATCGCTGACGGCGCTTTGGCGGGCAGTGCAGCCGGAGTCATTATTGTCGGATTTTTTGCTGGCCGAGTTTTCTTGAAACGCTATCAATCTGCTGGCGCTATCGATATTTTCAGAGAAGCTTCAGCCTCCCTTCCCATTAAGTTTTAATTAAGGTAAGGCTATCCTATGAAAAACGCCGACTCCGAATCTTCTGACATTAAAAAAAAACAAGATAAGTCGGCCGACCTCATCGATCATAATTTGACTCTTTCTCACGAACAAAGATTGGTTCAACACCAAAATGCTCTTGATACTATTAATGAGCTGATAAGGGCGCGGGAGCAGTTGTATGGAAAATCTCAATCTTCTACTCAGACGCCTTCTTGAAAACAAAGTCGACTTCGTCTTAATTGGCGGATACGCAGCTGTGATTCATGGGGCTTCTCAGGTCACGCACGATCTCGACATTTGCGCCGTTATGACGGCCAATGAAATTGCTAAGCTTAAAATTGCATTATCGGGCCTTACGCCTCGACATCGAATGAACCCGAATTTTCAGCCGTTACTCGATGATTATCCGAAACCTGGTGATTCCGTTGATAATTTTTATCTCCAAACCGATGCTGGCGTTTTAGATATCTTAAAAGACGCCAAACCAGCCGGAAGTTTTGCAGAGATTAAAAAAAATGCGGCAAAAGTAAGACTCTTCGGCTTCGAATGTTCGGTTATTTCTCTTAACGATTTGATTGCGATTAAAAAAACTATGACCCGACCGAAAGACAAAGCGGTTCTCGATGAGCTCATCGAAGTGAAACGAAAGTTAAGATAATAAAACTAGTGGGACAAAGCCACGCAATACGTTCGGATCGTCTCGCCATTCAAAATGACTTCACTAATTTCTGTGCGCTTACCTGTTGGATCAACATTCACGACAACTTCGGCCTTAGAACCGAAATCGGTGAATCGGCCGGCAAATGAAGTGGCGGTTACTGTCTCAGCATTTTCAATCCAAAATCTCTTCGTCACGCCCGCCGCATCCACGACATCCATGTAGTACGTGTATGAAAGTTCGCCGTGCACATTTGCATCGGCGTAGATCACCGTTAGTCGTTCGATCTTAGCTGAATCTGAAGTGCAGCGATATTTTGGCGTTTCATCGGCATGGGCGAGCGTCCCTGTCAGCGCTATCGAAATTCCGGCCAACAGGCTTGTAGAAAATGTCGAAAAATATTTTATCATGGAGTGATCGCGCATTCGTAAGTGCGGAGGTTTACGCTATTGCCGTGCACGAGACATTGGATGGCGCGAGCAGAAACCCCGCAGGTTCCCATTCCGCAGTTGCCTTCAAGACCAGTTGCAAGGAGCGCGCGGTACAAAGATCGAGCGGCATTACGAGTTACTAACTTCGCCACTAGAGATCCTGATTCGCTTTGTGCCACCATTGTGCAACTGAATCGGCGATATCGAGATGAGTTACCTTTTACTAAACACTGAACATTTTTGGCTTCAGTCCCGCATGTGCCTGCACCGCAATCTACAAATGCACCTGCTTTTTGAAGATTTATAAGTAAGCGACGTGCCGGTTTGCCCGTAATATCAAGATTGGCAGCACCAGCAAAACTCGCCACCGAAAGTAAACATCCCAAAAGAACAACCAAAGTACTTTTCATAAACCCTCCAAGGTTGGATATTCATAGAGGTTTTCTGGCTGGCGGGGAAGCGTGAAGCGGACTTTATAAATTTTCTATTTTTAGACAAGCCCGTGATTCAGGCGGATGACCTGACCATTCAGAGCATTGCTGAGCGGGCTCACCATGAACGCGACCATATTGCCGATGTCGCGGTATTCGACGAGTTTCGCGGTCGGGAGAGTTTGCTGAACCGCCTTAAGTGATGTCGAGATCGGGCCGGTCTTCGAGAAGCGGGCCTGCAGGAACTCTTCACTCACTCCCACACCCAATGCATTGAACGTAATGTGATCTTTCATTGTCTCAGTCGCCATTTGGCGGACAAAATCAGCGAATTCGTTGAATTTCTTTGAGCGGACTTTATCAAGTGCGACTTGGTCAAGTTCATTAAACAGAAACAAGATGCGGCTTTTGTGTCTGGAGCGCAAAAAGAAAAGGGCCGCCTTGCTCATTAAATAAGTACGATTTAGATTTTTTTCGAATTCAGCATCGGCGGTCGCCGTGACGTCGCCGGTAAAAAACGGAATTTTTGATCCGAATAAATTCAGGTCAATGTATGCATCGGTGGTGCCGAAAAGTTCGGCGCAGCGGCTGAAATCAATCTGCGCTTCTTTTTCGTTCGTGTATTTTGCCTGGAGTGCGGCGGCTCGGCCGTATTTCTCGCTCATTTCTTTCAGGTCACTGATGTTCTGGCAGAAACGTTGGGCCGCATTTGCATCGTCGACGAGAAGTGCGACGTCGGCACCGCTAGCGGTTAGCTCCTGGGTGAGACTTTGCATCAACAGGCCAAAAGGACCTGAAATGATGACGGTTTTATCGGACATGTTGATACCGGTAGACATATCTTCTTAACCTAGGAAAAAAGTGGCGAGGGGTCAATTGACACTTCACTCTTCCCTCAGATACCCCTTTGATCATGAATACTTTGGTCATCGGTCAAGGCGGCCGGGAACATGCCCTCGTAAAAGCACTTAAAGAATCTCCGCGAGTTGAGACAGTGTATGTGATGCCGGGTAACGACGGAATGGCGAATTGGGCGACCGTCATCGCGAAGCCGGCAACGGCAGAAAACGTATTGGCGCAGGTCGCTGCTCATAAAATCGAATTGGTCGTTATTGGACCGGAAGTAAACCTTGTTGATGGGTTGGCCGATCACCTCCGTGAAGCCGGGGTCAAAGTTGTTGGGCCGTCTCGAACTGGGGCGCGCCTTGAGGCCAGCAAAGTATTTTCGAAAGAATTTATGCAGGAGTTTGGTGTTCCGACAGCCCACTCCATCGTTGTTAAAACTGTCCGGGAAACTTTGGAAGGGGCAAAAGATTTTACTCCACCCTACGTTTTAAAAGCCGACGGATTAGCCGCGGGCAAAGGCGTTTTTATTTGTAAAGATTTGTCCGAGCTTGAGCGCGATGCACGCTCAATATTCGAAGAGCGCGTGCTGGGGGAGGCCGGATCTTCGGCATTGCTCGAACAATTCTCTCGAGGGAAAGAGCTTAGCGTTTTGATTTTGACGAACGCGGACGAATACCGAGCCATGCCGTTTTGCCGGGATCATAAGCGTCTCGGTGAAAAAGACACCGGCCCGAATACAGGTGGCATGGGTGTCGTGGGCCCGATCGAAATTTCAGACAGTCTTTGGAAAGTGATTGAAGACGAAGTCATTGCCCCGAGCCTCGAAGGTTTGCGTTCGCGCGAAATGCTCTATCGTGGAGTGCTTTATATCGGCGTGATGCTGACCGAAGAGGGCCCGTCGGTTCTCGAGTACAATGTGCGATTCGGCGACCCGGAAGCGCAAATGCTTTTGCCGATGCTCGACGGGGATTGGTCAGGGGTTTTTTCGGCATTAGCTGATGGTCGGTTGATTGATATGAAATGGAAATCGCAATCGGTCACATGCCTTGTGCTGGCGGCCGAGGGTTATCCTGAGAGCCCGGTCAAGGGGACTGCGATATCGGGCAATGCTCATTATGCCGGACCTGAGGGATATTTACTCCACGCGGGGACTCGCCGGAGTGCTGGCGGTTTTGAAACTAATGGCGGTCGTGTGATGAATGCGGTCGGTATTGGGCGTGACTTGAATGAGTCCCGCGCTCGCGCTTACAAAGTCGCTGAGAATGCCCAGTGGCGCGGTCGCCAAATGCGCCGGGATATTGGGCTCTAAGTTTTACCGTAAAACGCCCGGTGTTTAATTTCTAGACATTCATAAGACCCGGGGAACACCTATATCGCCTTGGTGGGGTGGGCCCTAACTTGCTCAAATCAGCTCCATGCTTCGAAATTTGTGCTCCTTTTTCGTTTTATTTTTCGCCCTATTGGCCCCGGCAAAGGAACTCCACTCCGTGCGTTTATTGAACAATCATTTCGATGCCACTCAGGCTCGAATCAATCTCATGTCTCGCGCCCAAAAGACGATCAAAGCGCAATATTTTATTTACGGTAATGATGTGACGGCACTCGCGGGCCTCGCGTTTATTCGCGATGCCGTCGTCGAACGAAATGTAAAAGCTCAAATTATTGTCGATGCTTATTTCAACGATATTCCACCTTCAGTCATGTCATACTTGGGCAGCATAGGTGTCGAGATTAAGAATTTTCATCCATTCCGCGTGATGCGGCCGAGTTGGATCATCCGCCGAATGCACGATAAAGGCATAAGCATTGATGGCGTTGAGATGATTCGCGGCGGACGAAACATCGTCGGCAGTTACTTTGGGTTCAGTAAGGCACGTAATTATATCGACCGGGACATTTATGTTCGCGGATCGGAAGTGGGGAGCTCCGACGCTTACTTCGACGAACTCTTTAGCAGTGGAGAAGTGGCCCCGGTAGAATTGTCTATTGATCCTGTAGTAATCGCCGAAGGTAAACGTCTCTTAGATGAGGCCTTTGCCCAAGCGACTGCGAATGGCTCTTTAGCGTCGAACGAATTTAGTCTGGCAGAGAATAATCATATCGTGAACGATCTGCATTTCATTCACGATCCCGTAGGTCTGAAAGGCAAGCGCACCGGGATTGCGCAAAAAATTGCCGGATTGTTGTTGTCTGCGAAACATAAGGTATTAATCGAATCACCCTACTTGGTCCCGACAACCGAATTTTTGAATCACATCCGAACTCTAAAGGCGAAAAATCCTAATATTGAAATCACAATTCTCACTAATTCCGCCGTGTCGACAGATGGTTTACTTCCGCAAGGTGGTTACATTCGGTACCGTCGGCAATTGATTGCGATGGGCATTCGTATTTTTGAATATAAAGGGCCGGAGGCGCTCCACGCGAAATCGATCGTAATCGATGATGAGTTGGCGGGAGTGTCTTCTTATAATCTCGATCCGCGCTCTCAGTTTTATAATACCGAAGTGGGCATCGTGATTCGTGACCAGGCGATCTCTGCCGAGCTAACTTCCTCGATTGAAGAGAGAATGGCAAACGCCTGGGAAATCGGTGCTGACGGCCAGCCATTAAGCGGAGAAGACGCTCTGGCGGGCATGAGCCGTCTCAAAAAGGTCGCTCTGCGCGCTTCAATTTGCACATCTTATTTAATTAAAAATCAGCTTTAGATCCACAGGGTGGAACTAGAAATTCCACCGAACGCCGACTTGATTGACGACGCCTTCTTGGTTGCCGATTGTGTTGAACACGAATTGTTTACCAGAGATCTCGCGGCTCACTTCGAATTTTGATTCTTTGTTAAAAGCATCGTAAGAAATTTCGGCTTTTGCGAGGCCGTCGTAACGTATTTGCGCTTCACCTGATGCGGGACGTACTTTCACTGCAAAATGAGAAGCTGCGCCTTCACCGATCTTGCCGTTGAGTCCGTTTCCGATGGTGTCCGCTGTTCTCACGAATTCAGATTGGCGTGAGGCCGAGTTCGCGTACCAATATTCAAGCGCATGCTGAAGAACTTTATTTGCAATGTACGTTTGATCACTTGATTTTGCCGGCATATCAGTTGGGATTATTGTCGAAGCATCGAAAGCATACTGTTTTTGCATTGCCATCCCGATGCGAGCCATCTCTTGAAGGTCGAGGACTTCGTTTTTCGGATTGTACTGTATAGAAGGGTTGCGAAAGTCTGCGAGCGATAATTCTTTATGAGCTTCAATCGTAACAGAAAATTCGTGGTGGACTTGCGCTGGAGTCATATCGCTGATGGGGGCGATTGCCGCTTCGTTGAGAACGGGAGTCAAAAACAGCAAGACAGCCAGAGCGATTTTGGCGTGTTTTGATTTTGCTGATTTTTGGTCTTGTTGAGACACTTGAATTCCCCCGGATGCCTTTTAAAATTGCAATTGGGGTGCCGCATAACCTCGTTGGATTTACTCGCAATTTCTATTTTGAGACGACGATAAACTGGGCGTTGTCTATGGACCGGTCGAAAATCCAGGGCCTCAGAATGAGACGGTTCCTGTTTGTACGCTTGAGCATTTGAGCATACGCTTTTAAGAATGCGTCGATTCAAAACTGACAGTTTATTTTTTCTTTGTAGTGCCGTTTTCGCTTCTTGTGCTTTGGTGGCCTTTCAGTTTTATCGCGTGCCGGGCAGCTTTCAGGCTTCAAGTAACAGTGTTGCGGCGGTTTTTGAATCGCGCGATTGTTCGATTTGGAAGTCCATGCCTCTCACATCAAAAACATCGAAAACGTCCGATGTTTATTTTCTAAGTGAAACTGAAGACGGAAAGGGTGCAATGGCTTTCGAAGACGGACCGAAGCCCCTCGTACTAGGCGACAAGTCTGCCTATTATAAAGTGGAAAGCACAGTTTACGCTTTGCTTGGCGGCAAGATCCGCATTAAGCGCGCGAACGCGAAGGGCTTTTTGACTGACGTGCGAGAAGCGGCCGGGGCAAAAGATCTTCTTCTGGATGCGACTTATGCTCCGGATGCGAGCGTGAATATTCAATTTTACGAACGTGGGCGCTTGTACGCATCTTGTCGCGCGAGAAACCAGAGTGTGAATTGTGTCGACTCAGCCTTAAACAAGAAAAGCTGGAGTGACGTCGTGAAGACGAGCTACGAACCCGCTGTCGCACTAAATATTTTGTGCAACCGAGTCACTGACCTGCGAAGCCGCATGGACAGCCTTAAGTTTGAGGCTAAGAAAATGTGTCCTGCAGGTAATTTTGAAGTGTCCAAAGATGTGCGCGCCATCTGCCCGCATATTCCTGAGATTTAATTCAACAAATAAAAAAGGGAGCTTGGTAGCTCCCTTTTTTTAGATATCCAGGTCGTTGCCCTGGCGTAATCCCTTTTTCTTTATTTTCTCAACGAGAGTCGTGCGATTGAGTTTTAAGAGGAGCGCCGCTTGGTTGCGGTTCCATCCTGTTTTCTCAAGAGCTTTCATGATCAAAGCGTTTTCGTAGTTGTCGACCGCAGTATTAAAGTCGAGGCCGTCGGTAGGCAGATCGAATTCATTTGGATCGGCGAAAGAAGCGCCAGCACCCGGCTGAACTTGGCGATACTTTTCAGGGAGATCGGCAACGTCGATGAGACCGCCGCCTTTTAAGATCGCAAGGCGCTCGACTAAATTTTCGAGTTCGCGGATATTTCCGGGCCATGCATAGAGAGACAAGATCGCCATCGCCTCTGGAGTCACTCCGGTCAATTTAGTTGCGCGCTCTTGATTAAAAAGGTCCATGAAATAATGGAAGAGAAGCGGAATGTCAGCTCGGCGCTCACGTAGGGCAGGAATGTGTATTGGAATGACGTTCAAGCGATAGAAAAGATCTTCTCTAAAGTTTCCGTCACGAACCGCGTTTTCTAAATTCACATTGGTAGCTGCGATGACCCGAACATCTGAAGTAAAAGTTTTTGTACTTCCAACTGGCTCAAAGCGACGCTCTTGAAGAACACGAAGCATTTTCACCTGAAGGTGAGGGCTCATGTCGCCAATTTCATCGAAGAACATAGTTCCGCTGTCGGCCATTTCAAAACGACCGATACGATTTGAAACTGCACCTGTGAAGGCCCCTTTTATATGACCGAAAAGTTCGGATTCCATAAGTTCGCCCGGAATTGCTCCACAATTTATTGGAACAAACGGTTTTGCCGCACGATTCGAATTGTAGTGGATCGCTTTCGCGACGAGTTCTTTGCCGGTTCCGCTCTCACCAGTAATAAGAACGGTGGAGTCAGACGTCGACACGCGCTCAATCATTTCTAATACTTTTAAAATCGCATCGCTTTGCCCAATAATATTGTCGAAGCGATATTTGCGGTGAAGAGCTGCACGAAGGTGCAGGTTCTCTTGCTCTAATTTTTTATGAGAAAGTGTGCGATCGATCAAATTCAAAACTTCATCGAGTTCGAAAGGTTTCGTGATGAAGTGGTCGGCACCAGACTTGGTCGCGCGAATTGCAGACTCAATAGTACCGAACCCTGTGAGGACGATAAATTGGGTTTGGGGGTTGATGCGTTTCAACTCCGTCATTAAATCGATACCGTCGCCATCTGGAAGGCGAAGATCGACTAGGACCATATCAGCTGGACGTTCGGTCTGTCCGAGCTGAATGGCCTCTTTCATTGAGCCTGATGTAATGACTTGGAAGCCTTTACGATCAAGCGCACGAAAGAGTGCGGTTCGGAGAGAGGTATCGTCGTCTACTATCATTATGCGGGGCATTTGCATTGTCTGGCCTTCCTTGGTCGACTGTCGCAAAAACATTGCTGCTAGAAGCCTCTGTGGTTTTTGGCTCCATATCTAAATTGTAGTTTGTGTTTTGGCAGTGTCAAATTTTCGAGCCAAACATTTGGCGATGATGACGAAAACTAGACTGACGTGAGTGCGATTTTTACCCGAGTCCCCATCTTAGGCTGGGAATAAATTTCGAGTTGTCCGTGATGATCGTCGACGATTTTGTACGCCAGCGTTAACCCTAATCCAGGATTGTGTGTCGATGTTTTCGTCGAGAAAAGCGGATTGAATATTTTGTTCTGATTCTCTGGGTTTATGCCGATCCCATTGTCTTCGATGTCGAGCGAAATCTGTTTCGCCACTTGTTTGAGTGTAATGGTTATGTGACCTTTTGATCGCGGATTCTGCGATAATTTCTCTGAAACGGCCTCAAAAGAATTTTGCAAAAGGTGACTAATGGCCTGCGCCAAAAGGTTAAAATTACCCAAGATTTTTACAGGAATTTCGGGCCATTGCATCTGAACCGTGACGCCCAGTGAACGAGCTTGTAGTTCGGTAATTTTTAAGGCTTGGCGAAGAATTTCTCTTAAATCCACTTCAACAGCTTCAGAAGCATCATGCTGCCGAGTAAAGCCTAATAAATTTTCTACGATTTCTTTGCACCTTTGGCCGGCGTGTTCCATTTCAACGATGTCCTCAAATATCGCATCGTCCTTTTTCAAATCCATTTTGAGGAGTTGCAAGAAAGAGATCATTCCACCGAGAGGATTATTGAGTTCGTGCGCAATGCTTGAGCCGATTGTTCCGAGCTCCGCCATCTTGGCGCTTTCAAAAATTTGCTTCTGTATTTTCTGTTGTTCGGTGATGTCGCGGAAAAAAATCATGAGAATGGGGGCGGCGGATTCTTTAATCTGAATTTTTTGCGTTGAAACTTCGTAGGTGCGGGGAGTTTCATTCTTCTTCGCCGGCCGTTGAACTTTGAACGAAGCCTCAGAGACGCGTGCGAGGTCGGGCTCGCCTCCACAAAATGACACAAAACAGTTCGAGCCGATCAAAGTTTTGTAATTGAGGCCCGTGACTTTTGTAAACGCCGAATTCGTGCGGATAATTTTAAAATTTTCATCTGTGAGGCAGAGAGGTTCGGCGATTGCGTCAAACGTGCTTTCCCACTGTTGCTTCAGGCTTTCCGCTTGCTCGAGTTTCGTTAAGCGATCAATCGCCATCGCGACACCTTCTGCGACTTGTCTTAAAAGATCGTCCTCGAAACGGCCGAAAGGTTTGTCATCTCCGCGGCCGAAAATAATTTTTCCCAGAATCGAATCGCCGATTGTGAGGGTGACCTTAAAAAGCGAAACGTTTCCGAGTCGTGAAAGCTGCGACTCCATGTGCTCGTTATGTCGGAAAAAGATTCGGCACCATTCGAGGTCGAGAGAATCTTTGAGAGCGTGAAATAACAGAGATTCGACTTCGCTGACTGAATTTGCCTTATGAACGGCAACGAGAGCTTGGTGCAGGCTTTCAACTTGGCGGT
>JAYTDP010000312.1:0-4260 GCA_043735865.1 Bdellovibrionales bacterium | reverse complement strand
CGAGCGGAATGCTGAGTTGGCGCGCAAGGTAGAAACCAAACCAAGTGGCGCCTAATAAAACCAAACCGGTCATTAGGACGAGAATAATGAGATAAATAGATTTAATCGGATATACGATCGGGTCTGTATCCCGCATATTCTCATACGCGCTGGCGACTTCGTCCATTCTCGAAATCAGCGATAGTGGAATGTAGCTCGAAACAACGACCGCGCCGGGTAGACCTAAAGATCGCGCCGGGACGATGACACGAACTAAATCCCCTTCGGCAAAGTGATGAATAAGACTCGATTCATTTCGCTCGGTGACACCTTTTTGGCGAAACTCAAGCGACACGGGCGGAATCGGCGGAACACCTTCAATTTTTGCGATCGAAACTTCGCGGTCTTCGAAAAGCTCGGGGTAATACTCGACGGCATCGAGAGCATATTGAGTGCGCAGGTCCTCGAGTGCCCGTCGTAATTGCGGGCGCGATGCGATCGGAGTGAGCGCCTTCGCAATTTGGTCGGCGAAGTGATAGTTTTTTTTCTTTGCCGATAAATAATACGAGTTTGTTACTTCGATGGAGCTTTTTAACACTCCCGTCATTCGGTCGTTAAACCACCGGTCGAAGCTGTTGTTAATGTAAAAAACAGAGATGGTAAACATGATCGCCGTCGGAACGAGTGCAAAGCCGACAAAAGCCGCAATCAGCTTACTTTTTAAGGAAGAGCCGAGTGGACCACCTTCGCGCTCGGCGAAGTTTTTAACCACGTTCCTGAAGATCAGGAACAACATGAATAAAAAAATTATGATATTGAAATTGACGAGGCCGAAAAAGAAGACCGAATGCTGGAATGGAAGCGAGTCGCTCATTCCGAAAAGTCGAAACTCGATCCAGGTCAGAACCAGGAACACCAAACCTAAAACGGCGGCGAGTAACTTTTCGCGAAGCCGTTTTTTCTTTTCAGTTGGATCGAGTTGATACCCACTGGGTTGGTGATTTTGGTCCATTAATTATTTGATAACTTTTTACTGAACGAATTGCGTGTAAATTGAGCGTCCAACGTGAAAACCTGGACCACCGCTTTTGATAAGTTCAAGGCAAAGTGTTTTTGTTTCTTCGGGATTCAATGAGCTGTCCATGTCCATGTTGATGCCGGTGTTCACCGTTGCGCAATGGAGAAGAATGCGAGCATTGGTTTCGCTCACGCGCTTTTTAAGTTCGGTGAAGAAATACTTCATTGTGACATCATTAGTTTGGACCATGGGGGATCTCCTTAGGGGTTATGTGGGCTAACATTTCAATCATTTCAAAAACTACGTCGGCGGCATCGCGGCCCTTGTGGCCGTGGCTTCCGCCAACTCTGTCGAACGCCTGCTCTTCGTTCTCGGTTGTCAAAACTCCAAATACGACGGGCTTGCCGTACTTAAGCTGAAGCTCAGTGCAGCCGCGCTCAACTGATCCACATACGTAGTCGTAATGTGTCGTATCGCCGCGAATAACGGCACCGAGAGCGACAACTCCGTCGACGCCTTTTGCGAGCAAGGCATTAGCAATCAAAGGAATCTCAAAGGCACCCGGTACACGATAGACGACAGCATCTTTGACGCCAAGTTCGTGAAGGCGTGCTTGGCAACCTTCGAGAAGTTTGTCGGTTACTTCCGAATTAAATTTTGCGCAGACGATCGCGACGTTCATGTTTCGATTCATATCCCCGCCTCGTTAGAACGAGTGTGGAGTGGAATCGATTCTTGGTAGGCGGCTTCAGTTTCAAGCGGGATGCTGTCGACGATTTCGATACCGTAGGCTTTAAGACCCACGCGTTTTGCGGCATGGTTCGACATCAGAATAATTTGGGTCAATCCTAAACTTCTTAAGATCTGCGCACCAACACCATAATCTTTGTCATCCATTGGCGGACGATTTCCTGAAACCATTACTGGCAAATCTTCGCTTCGAAGATAAACGAGAACTCCGCGACCCGCTTTGTTGATCATCTCAAGAGCCTGGCTCACGCTGGATTCGTGTTCACCGAAAACATCTGAGAAAACATTTTCCACGTGAACGCGCACGAGAGTTGGCTCGTCTTTTTTCAATTCGCCTTTCACAATAGCGAAATGCCTTTGATGATCGATGTGATTGCGGAAAAGTTGAAGAGAAAAGCCTTCTCCGAAACGGGATTCAAACGGGCGTACAAGTTCGCGATCGACAAACGTCTCTGTTCTTAACCGATAAGCAATGAGGTCCTCGATCGTTCCGATTTTGATGTCATGTTTCGCTGCAAACTGTCGGAGATCTTCCACTCGAGCCATTGATCCGTCTTCATTCATGACTTCGCAGATGACGGCGGCAGAATTAAGTCCCGCGAGTCTGGCGAGATCGATGCTGGCTTCGGTGTGGCCAGCGCGTTTTAATACTCCACCATTCTGAGCTTTAATCGGAAAAATATGGCCCGGCATAATTATGTCGGATGGTTTTGCTGAAGGACTCGCGGCAACACGAATTGTGTGAGCGCGATCGGCAGCAGAAATACCAGTTGAAATCCCCGATGAAGCTTCGATGCTAACCGTAAAGGCGGTGCGATTCGGAGAAAGATTGAGATCGTCGCGCACCATTTGTGGAAGGCCGAGACGCTCAATTTGATCTGCGGCGAGAGAAAGACAAATAAGTCCGCGTGCTTCGCGCGCCATAAAGTTGATCGCATGAGGGGTAACGAAATCGGCGGCTAAAATAATGTCGCCTTCATTTTCTCGTCCTTCGTCGTCGACAAGAATCACCATCTTACCGAGGCGGACATCCTCAATTATCGATTCCATACTGTGCATCAACGTACTCATTGCAGATTTGTCTCTTCGGTTGTGCGTGGAGACGCCATTTCGTTCGCGCGATTCACGGCTCGCGCCCACTGATCGACTTCAACCGTAAGGCTTTGGCCGATTCGAAATTCGGTGAGGTTCGTTCTTTTAGTCGTTTCAGGAATTAAACAAACTTCCACTACGTCGTCTTGGTCGACTTCATTGACCGTAAGGCTAACGCCATTCAGAGCGATGCTGCCTTTTTTCCAGACGAGGGGCCGAAGTGCTTTGGGAAGTCGGACTCGGAGGATCCAGCTTTTATTTTCTTCTCGCGAAGACACGATTTCAGCAAGTCCGTCAGCGTGACCACTCACAAGATGACCATGAATACGGTCGCCCATTCGAAGTGAGCGTTCGAGATTCAATTCGTTATTTAAAAGATCGTCTTTTTTCCAACCCGTGAGCTTAAGGGTTTCTTTGCCTAAAGCGAATTGCATGAATTGGTTATCGACGTTTTCGACCGTCAAACACACGCCGTTAACGGCCACACTGTCACCGGTCGTGATATCGTCAAAACTATGCGGACGGTATAAACTGATTCTGACTAGCCCTTCGGGATCGACGGCGGAATACTCCAAAACTTTCGATTTGGCTTCAATGATTCCTGCGAACATGAAATTCCTTAGAGGGAGGGGCTTAGTTTTGTGACTTGGTGCATACTAGAGGAGACGGCCGATTTCGTCAATGAAGCGGCAGACTTTTGCCTCTCGGTTCGCGGACTTAGAAATCGCAGAGAACTTCTTACACGGCTTTGCCGCGGACCCACTCTTGCACATCTGGCAACGGATGCGTTCATTGATCGTTAAAACTCATATATCCCTGTTGTTGCTGTCAATTTTTCTGACAGCGGTACCCAGTTTGGGTCAACCGGCCACGCCCTGCGAACTCCTGTTGCGACGAGGCCCTCGAACAACGAGACCTGATGTACTGGCCGAAACGCGAATGCTTGACGCCGACAAGCGAGAAAAAATCCTAAATGAGATGAATGCGCCCACCGCAAGTGAACGCGACGAGATTTTTAGCCAAGCAACTCCCGTTACTAAAGGTCCGCCAGCGACAGCCCTTGCCAGGGCGGCTCTTGCATACATTGTAGGACGCGCAGACTGGACGCCATTTCAAAAGGCTGTGTTTTGGGAAGCGATGGCGGTCGATATCAGCGGAATGCCCGGCATTCTCTTCCGCAGTGATTTCCATCGCGGCACCGACGGTTCATATCTTTTCGGCGGAGCCGCAGGTGAAGTCGTCGTCTTTCGACTCGACGGAAAAGTATTACGCAACAGCATGATATTTCTGAAGCCCGGCACCGAATGGAAAGCAGACTATGAGGACTTCAAAGTCCTCTAGTCCATAATTATTTTCGAGAAATAATAAGACCGGCATCTTTCGCATCGATCATCACGGTGTCGCCAGGATGAAACTCTTGA
>JAYTDP010000311.1:0-12707 GCA_043735865.1 Bdellovibrionales bacterium | reverse complement strand
CGTTTATCCAAGTATAAGCGTCGGTGGTTATTACTACTACTCCGATAGATCAGGCGAACCGAGTTCGGCGCAAAAGTTTAAATACTCTCTGCACGGAGTCGATGCCGCTTATCATTTGCCGTCGGGACCGGGCGAAGTTTTCTTTTCTCTTCGTGGCGGATTCTCGAAGGTCGAGACAATTACTTCCGGAACTCAGGTCACCTTTTCGCCATACCATTTAGGTTTTGCGACTGGATACGATTATCTGCTTATGCCTTGGTGTTCGGTGGGCTTCGAAGGGTCACTGTTGCATTTGAAAAAAAGCAATACTTCGGCCGGCGGTGTTAGTTACAAGCATGACGATTTTAACGTCATCAATTTCTTAGTTACACTTCAGTTCCGAATGTAATAGTCTATTAGGACTTTGACCGAGCCAAAACAAAAAATTTATTTGCCTTACATCATCTGCGGTTATGCGAGTCTGTTCGCACTCGGTCTGCTCGATAATGCCCGCGGACCCTACTACGCGGACGTCGCTCACGATTTGGCTTTGCCAGATTCGAAAGCCTCTTTCATTTTTGTCATGGCCTCATTCATGGCATTTGTGATGGGACTCGCCGCTAACTCATTTATTCAAAAATTCAATCTCCTCAATCTGATTCGGGTCGGGCACCTGACGATGGCAGCAGGCTATTTGGCTCTTGCCCGCATGCATGATTTTATCACTCTCATCTTGGCGACGACCCTTTTTGGCGTGGGCTTCGGCCTCATCAACGTCGGACAAAATATTTTGATTTTTGAAGGCGCACCCATCGAGCATCGGCGCAAATTTATCTCGGGACTTCACTCTGTTTACGCTCTGGCCTCAATTCTAGGCCCGCTTGTTATCAGTGTATTTTTAGCTAACGGCATGAACTGGCGCCAAGGGTTTGCTTGGTTCGCCGTCATTCCGCTTTTGACTTTTTTTCTTACTTTTACGGCGAAAAATCAGGCCAGTGTGACTGCGCAAGGTTCGTCACGTTTAAAAGATGAAAATTCCTGGAGAAAAACTTTAGCCGGAGCCTCGCTGGGATTTTACGTATTGGCCGAAATACTGTTGTCGAGCCGTCTCGTCGTTTATTTACGTCGTGAAGAGGGAATGGCGCCCGAATTAGCGGCTCAAATTTTGGCGATCTTTTTCATACTCGTATTGGCTGGCCGTATTCTATTTACTTTTATAGATTTGCGACAGTTTAAAAGCCGGCAGATCATGCTCGTCTGTTTGAGTTTTTCAATCGTCACGAATGGACTCGGGTTGGTTTTTAGTCCTTATTGGTTAGTGTTTTGCGGACTTTGTATGGCTCCGATGTTCGGCGTTGGGGTGACCTATATTTCTGAGCTGTCGCCAAAAAATCCGAGTCGCGGTATTGCCAACGCACTGTCACTCAATGCAATAATGATTGTGATGATGCATTTCTCTGTTGGTTACGTCACCCAAGTGTACGGAATTCGGACGGCGATGTTATCGGGGCCGGCATTTTTACTGATCTCGTGGATAATTTTAAAGTTGGAGCCGTGGAAATCAAATGCGTGAAAAAATAAGAATTAGTTTTTGGCGCATCGGAATCTTGCTTCTTTTCTATAGTGTTATACGGCTTTGTTATTTCATATATAATTATGCCGACCTCAAGCATGAAAAATATCTTTTCGCATTTGCTCACGGAGTTCGTTTCGATCTCTCGGCGATCTTGATCATCAATGCCGTTTTTTTGTTATTATGGCTTTTGCCATCAAGATGGCAGAGCGGTTCGATCTGGCGATTTTTTATTCATCCGGTTTTTATTTTAGTTAATACGCTTTTTATTGCTCTGAGTATTGTCGACATTGAGCTTATTAATTTTCATTCACGCCGTCTGACACTTGCGTTTTTTACTTTAAAACAGGATGTCGGAAGCCAGTTACCGCAGTTGATATTTCATTATTGGTGGCTAGCACTCGGAATTGTAATAGTCGGCTTTGGCCTTTCGTTGTCAATGCCGGCACGGCCACGTGCCAACGCAGCAGTCACAGGCGGATTATTTTCTCGAGTCTTCGGCCGGCTCGAGGACCCCGCGCGAGTTCTGATTTACGTTTTACTCATCATTCTTGGTATACGGGGAGGCTTTCAAAACGAGCCCTTGGACATCCATCATGCCTTTCAGTGGACTCCGGCTGTAGGCCATATGAGTCTCAACACCGCTTTTAATTTTCTGCAGTCGCCGGTATCTGAACGGATAAAGCCAATCCGTTTTTTTAGTGACGAAGAAGCGGATCGTATCCTAGAGGCTCGTACTCAATCGCGCGCAAAAAGAAACGTGCTGAGTTCGGGCCGCCCGAAAAATGTCGTGATTATTATTCTTGAGAGTTTTTCTCGAGAATATATGGGCGAACCGGTGAATCATCGTGCCGGCTTCTCGCCCTTTCTCGACGGTATGGTTAAAAGGTCTTTGTTCTTAGAAAATGGTTATGCAAACGGCAAAAGGTCGATCGAAGCGTTGCCAACAATTCTTGCCAGTTTTCCTTCTCTTCTCAATGAGCCATTTTTGCAATCGAACCATCAAAACATCTCGATGGTGGGAATTTCTCAAGTCTTAAAAAAAGAAGGTTATATTTCGTCGTTCTTTCACGGCGCACAGAATGGCTCCATGTTCTTCGACAGCTTTACGAACCGAATCGAATTCGACCATTATTATGGTCTCAATGAGTATCCTCCCGATTTAAAGACGAGAGATTTTGATGGAACTTGGGGGATTCTCGATGAGCCATTTCTGCAATATTTTGCAAAAACTCTTTCGACTTACGATAAGCCGTTTCTGGCGGCGGTTTTTACTCTCACGTCGCACCAACCGTATCCGGTGCCGTCTTCAATGAAGGGCCGCTTTCCCGTCGGCACTTTGCCGATTCACGAAAGTATTGGATACACAGATTTTGCGTTGAAAGAATTTTTCGCGACGGCATCGAAAGAGCCCTGGTATAAAGACACCCTGTTTGTTATTACGGCGGATCACACGCAAAAAGTGGCAGATCCGAACTACCGCAATTTTTTGGGCCATTACCGCGTTCCCATTTTGTTTTTCAAAGATGGCGAAACTTGGAGCGGCGTTGATTCGACAAGGGTGGCTCAGCAGGCGGATATTACGCCAACGATTCTTGATCTATTGGGGCTCGACCCTCATTTAGCGCCTTACGTTGGTGAATCAGCAGTTGGCAGCCATCACCGCGGCTACGTGATCAACAAAGAAGCAAAAGGGTATTGGTATTTCGATAACGAATGCTTCTTGTGGATTCGCATGGACAAACAAATCGAAAAAGAGCGTGGACCTGAGAGCTGCATGGGGGAGCCACTGTCTTTTTTCAAGGCTTACATCCAGAATTTTACAGTCGGCGTCACGGAAAACCGTTTATACAAACAGCACGCTCCGATTTCTAAATTTTGACGTATTGAGTAGAGACCGTCACCCGGCCGTCACTTTGAACTACTGGACGGCGTGGCTTTTGACACGAGTTTTAATATTACATTGGAGGCACGACGCCTCTTCAAGCACTTCTTCGGTCGAGTACGTGTCCTGACCTTTTTGAATGTGAAGTGATAGCTCGGCGTTGCAAAGTGCGCAGTGGTGTTGGGTTTCAATGAAATGTCTCTCTCGATCACTCAGTTCACGTTTTTCAAGAACAACGACTTTCATTTCGGCACTCCCCAATAAGCTTTGCGATATCCAAACGATTGCGATTGATGTTTATGCAAAATCGGGGGACAAGACTTGAGAATAGCGGGGGCAAATATGAAGTCGATTTTCGCATTTCTAATCAGCAGTCTTTTCGTCGTGTCTAGCCTGGGAGCCGAATTAAACGGCGTCACTTATGAAGACAAAATCAAAGTGGGCGATAAAGAGTTGGTACTGAACGGTTTGGGTTTACGCAAAGTCACATATTTTGGTTTTCCCATAAAGGTTTATGTCGGGGCTTTATATGTTTCGAAAAAAACCATGTCCTCAGACGACATCATTAACTCTGTCGATCCCAAACAAGTGGTAATTCAGTTTCTGGTAGCCGTTGATCGCGACAAGCTCATCGAAACGTTTGGTAATACCTATACGGCTCAATGCATGGCTGATTGCGCGAACGCCAGCAAACAATTCGTGCAGCTTCGCAATGTTGTGAATTCAGTGCGTAAGGGCGACCAGATGATATTCCTTTCGTACCCGGACAAATTAGTTTTTGAAATAAAAGGCGCGAATGCAAAGAGAACCGAAATCGCCGACGCGAACATCAGTAAAAATGCGATCTCGATGTTTTTAAATCCGAAATCCCCTCCGACACTCGATTTATTGAATGGTTTGCTCGGAAAAAAAGTCGATTAATCCATGCTCGCTTTTCTCTCGAAATAATTAATGTCGATAAAGATCGCGGCCGCCAGCAGTAGATAGCGCTGATGGCCGCTGAGTCCCGGGCTGCCAAGCTGAAGGCGAAAATTATCGCGATCAGTGAACATCTCAGATAAAAGCCCCGACCATTTTTTTTCGATTCGAGCGACCTCGGTTCCACCGCGATCAAAAAATCGAAATGTCCAAAATGTCCAAAACGGAGAGCTCATCGTAAATACGATGTGTCCCGAGGCATCGTGCACGTCGAATCTTTTTTTAAAGATGGCGAATCGCTGTTGAATCGCGCCGACGCGCTGATCATTCGGCAAGCGAATATCCAGGCGTTGAAAGAAAAATCGAAATGGCTGCCTGGCGATAGCGAGAAGGTGTTTTTGATTGTCGAAAAAATGGACTTCGAATATTCGCCAATGGCCCACCATTTGCCGGAGTAGCACGCCGAAGAAACTTTTTTGTTCGGCTGCGAAACCAACTAACTCGCCGGTTTCTGCAAGAATCTCATATTTATTTCGAGTCTCGAAGCCGAAGAGCTCGGCAAGTTCGCGACGCTGTCGAATAATCAGCGAGGTCGAACCAAACAGAGTCGGGGAGCCGCTCACCACTTTTTCCATTCCTAAAGTGTGACGTTGGCGCGCGCATCGGGCAATAAAAAAGGCCACCTTGCGATGGCCTTTTAAGGGAAAAAGTAAGCCTTACCTAACAATGCGGGATAAACCGCAATGGTAAGAGATACCTTAGACGTTGCGGGCTGCGTAGTACTCTGTAAAGAGACCGGCATCGAACGTGAACGGAATATTTTCGATTCCCGGAACACCTTGAACGAGACCGACGACTTTGCCGCCTTGGTCTTCTTTACGAAGGAATTCAGGGATTTCTTGAATGCGTGGCGAGGCGCCAGCTTGCAAGACGATCGAGTGAGTATAGCCCTTATCGCTGAGCGATACTTTTTGTCCTGGCTTCACAACAACTGAACCGATGTTCACTTTTTTGCCGTCAATAAGAACGAAACCATGACCAACCAATTGGCGAGCCGATTTCAAACTTGGAGCCCAACCGAGACGGAATACAACATTATCTAAACGGCGCTCTAAGAGCCCGATCAATTTTGCTGTCCAGTTCGCACCCGAACCAGTTTTAGCTTGTCGAATGAAACGACGGAGCTGAGTTTCGCGCAACACGTAGTGATGACGAAGCTTCTGTTTTTCTTCAAGGCGTAGAGCATAGTCCGAAAATTTACGTCGTTTATTACCGTTTTGACCCGGTGGGTATGGACGTCTTTCGAGGGCTCCTGCTTTTCCTAAGCCAGGCAGCTCAACGCCAAGTCTTCTTTGAATACGATAGCGAGCCGTTTTAGGTGCAGCCATGTGTTCTCCTTTATGACTTGTTACTTATTATAGCGCTTGGCCTTATCCACCCGAATGACGAACAATGAACCGCGCTTTAGGGAGGTAGGTGTATCAAGAGATGGGGGTTGACGCAAGAATTTGACCGAGGCAAACCATACTAATGCGAAACCAATCGAATCCATTTTGGCAGTATGCTCTTGTCGCGGTCTTGTTCTTCGCCGGAGTTTATTTCATCAAACCTTATTTTTCTAAGTCATATCAAGCAGTTCAGCTGCCTGAAAAAGCCAAGCTGCGGGATTACGTTTCGCACGAATTGCCTAAAAAACAGGCGGGGGCAATTCAGCAATATTTAAATGCCCAACCCGACGGGCAGGCCGAACCTGATGACTGTAAGGCTCAGCGTGATCGCATTCTGACCGCTAACATGGATCAACTTATGCGAGACATCGGAGATCGGCGAATTCTTTTGAATCCTGCTTGTCAGGTATTTGATTCGAAACTTGCATCAACTTCTTATTCGGACATGATCTATCGCAATTGCAAAAGTCCCGACGTTGATGACGTCTTAAAGAAAAACGCCTGCCTGACCGGTTTATTTTTTTACAAGTCTGCGGTTGTTGCGGCTGCCACCAAAAATCAGCCAGTTGAAGATATGGATGTTCAGACCTTGTCTCACCATCTTTTCTCAATGTTAGGGCAAGGGGAGATGAAAACTCCCGAATCAGTAGCAAAACTCGAATCGCTCACCAATCGCCTGATGGAGTTGTTACCCAATTCGCCGGGAGCTTACAAAGCGGCGCTTATCCCAAGGCTCCTTCAAGAAGTTCAAAATTCGAATCCTGAAAATACTGAAGCACTTGCGCAAGCGCTCGAAAAAGCCCGCGAGCTGAATCCCAATGATCCGCAGATCGAAGACATCAATTTGTTTTTGCTCACTCGGGAAGGCCGAACGGTTTCTCTTGAAAAGGCCGAAGGGGTAGTGGCCCAACATCCCGAGTCGTCGGCGGCTCAACTATTTTTAGCGAAAGTTTATGCTCGCCACGAAAATTATGAACGCTCGGCCGAGATGCTTTCAGATTTGATGCAAAAGTATCCGCATGATCCTCGCATAAAGGAAGCTTATGCCCAGTTGCAGTCGAAAGATTTCGAAAAGCTCAGTCAATTTTCTATCGGATTGGGTACGGACGATTTTTAATTTGTAGCGGGGGATATTTGTTTTCCATCGGTTTCTGGCGTGTACCAGTAGATGGACTGCACCTCATCATTTCGTGAAGTATTAAATTCGGCTCGAAAGCCATTTTTTTCGTCAATTAGATGCCCCTCTTCTTTAATATAACAAGGAGCGGGCTGGGATATTTCTACAACTTTTTTTATAGGATAATTCTTGTATCGAGCAATGATGTCAGAGGCTTTAATAGCCATATCTTCTTGATATAAATTAAAATCTTTAGAGACTAATTTTCCTGATGGGCTAAAGCTAAGGATTATTACTGGAAAATAACTTATGCCGTGTTTCGATTCATGTCTTATGTTGTAGATCCATGCTGTGGCATTGTCTTTTATAGTGGTTTCAGAGGGTTTGCCTAATATAGATTTAGCTTGGTCCATGGTTGATCCCAAATTCAGCATTTCAATTTTTTCAAGCGTAGAATCTATTGGACTAACTGGCGCTGTTGAGCAGCCAATCAGGATAAGGGGCACTGTAAAGCAAAGAATTAGTGTAATTTTCATTTGATATCGCCCCTTCCTCTTTTAATTTTATCACCGTATTCAATGTCTAGCCACTCCATGATCCTAGGGGTCTTTAGTGCCAATTCGTTTTTATCAAATATGAAGTACTCCATATTATTAGCAAAGTCTTCATCTGGACCAAGGTCTCCGTCTGGAGCAACAAATTTTTTGCGACTGGTGCGAAGAACTTTAACGCCTTTATGGTTGAGAGCTGTTTCCCAGTTGGCGACAAGTTTGTACGCAGTTATTTGGGAATCACTGAAATCTCTGAAGATCTGATGGGCCAACTCGTGAGCTATCACTCGAGGGAGTAGGGTTTTATTTTTGATCGCTTCATCATAAATGACCATTACGTGATTGGCTGAAGTGGCTGTGTTCGCATGATGTGCTGTAGATATTGAGGCCCTGAATATCTTTACATCTCTTCATAAAAACTCGGGCACCTTATCAAGTGCGTCTAGTATTATCTCCATTTCAGTTGCCGACCAGTCTTTAAAGATCTCTTTTTTATTTGGCCAGCCGTCAATAGTCCCATTGGATAGTTTGTCGGCCCAGAAGTCATGCGCTTTGCTTTTCGAGCGACAAAAACCTTATATAACAAGAAATTGTTACCGCTCAATGTTTGGATCAAAGAACAAAATTCGTATATTAGTTAATATTTTTTTGCCCGCAAATGAAGAGTCAAAAAGCATAGGCCCAAAACAAAAAGTCCAACCAAGACCCAGATCGAAGCGCGAGGGTTTTGTGTTTTGAGACTGACGTACCCCATTAGAAATGGTCCGAGTACCGCTGAGAATCGCCCCAGCATATTGAAGAATCCAAAGTATTCACCCGACCGATTTGCAGGCACGAGAGATGCAAACAGAGACCGGCTGAGGGATTGAATGCCACCTTGTACAGAGCCGATTGCGGCGGCCAAAATATAAAACTCCCACGCCGTCGTTAGTCGAATTGCGAGCGCTGTGATCACGAGATAGACAGCAAGACAAATAAATAAGCCGCGACTCGCGCCGATTTTTTGTCCGAGCCACCCGAAAAAAATCGCGAACGGAAATGCAACGAACTGAACCAGAATAAGAGCTTTGATTAAGTCTGACGAATCGAGGCCGATCGCCAATCCAAAGTCGACAGCCATTTTGATGAGGGTGTTGACTCCTTCAATATAAAAGAAATATCCGAGCAGAAAATAGAAGATCTCTTTGTGCGCGAAAATTTGTTTAGCCGTCCGAGCTAAGGCTTTTATGAAACCGGAGGCGCTGTTTGTCGTCGCCGAATGCGCTGGGAGCGGAAGCCGATAAATCGGCAAACTGAAGCACAACCACCAAGCCGATACCAAAATGAAACTCAGTTTAACGGCCTCGACCTTATCGGTAAGGCCGAATGTATGCGGAGATAACACCGTCGCAATATTAAACACGAACAGAAGGCCCCCGCCTAAATATCCCATGGCATAACCGAGACCCGAAATTTCGTCATACTCATCGCGACTCGCGATATCGACGAGCAATGAATCGTAGAAAACAAAGCTGGCGGTAAATCCGAAAGTAGCTAAGCCAAAAACAAACGCCGCTGTGCCATATTCGCCACTCGGTACAAATGCGAGCGCAAACGTTGTGATAATCCCGAGTAATGAGAAAATCATGAGCCCGGTTTTTTTGCCCGACGCTCTCTCGGCGAATACCCCGAGAAAAGGGGATACAATCGCGAGTGCGAGGCCCGAAAGTGAGTTAGCGTTGCCAAGGTAATATGTCGAAAGAGACGCGTCGACACCTTGGCTCCAATATTCTTTAAAAAATACCGGAAATAGACCGGCCATAACGGTGGTAGAGAAGGCGGAGTTCGCCCAGTCGTATAAGGTCCAGGATAAAACTTCTTTTCGGCGCAAATATCCAAGTATTTTCATCTCTCAAGGGTGACTGGAGCTGTCATTAAAGTCACGGACTTCATCGCGGGTTCGCAAAGCACTTGAGCGTCTTTTGCCTTGGGACTACAATTATTCGTGGCAACATTCGATGGAGATACAATATGATTTCAGGATCCCTTCACGGTTTTCTCTTAAGTCTTCCGCAAACTCCGGTCATTTTAGGATCGATTCTCATTATACTTTTACTGGGGTATTACGGAGCACCACTTCTTCTTTGGTCGATCGTAACAGTCCTTCTGATGGTTGGCTTTGGAGTGAGTTCGACAGTCATTGCGATCACAGCAATGATCTTACTCGTATTTAATATAAAGCCGATTCGCAAAATCATGATCAGCCAGTTTTTGCTGAAAGTCATGAAAGGCATTATGCCGCAGATTTCAGAAACCGAACGAGTCGCGCTAGAAGCTGGCGTCGTTTGGGCGGATGCGGAAATCTTTTCCGGCAAACCAAACTTTAAACGTTTAATGAACGAGCCGTACCCGCAACTCACTCCAGAAGAAAAAGCCTTCATGGACGGCCCGGTTGAAAAATTGTGCGCGATGATTGATGACTGGGCGATCTGGAAAGCTCGTCAGATCCCAGAAAACGTAATGAAATGTTTAAAGGAAGACGGATTCCTCGGGATGATCATCCCGAAAGAATATGGCGGGCTCGGATTCTCGGCACTTTGCCATTCGGAAGTCGTGATGAAAGTGTCGAGTCGGTCGCTCGCAGTTGGCGTCACGCTTATGGTGCCGAACTCACTAGGCCCCGCCGAACTTCTTGTTCACTATGGAACCAAAGAACAAAAAGATAAATATCTCCCGCGCCTTGCAAAAGGTCTTGAGATGCCTTGCTTCGGCTTAACTGAGCCGAACGCGGGCAGTGATGCCGGCGCCGTTACTTCGAACGGGGTGCTTTTTAAGGGTGACGACGGAGAAATCTACATCAAGCTCAATTGGGAAAAACGTTGGATTACACTAGCTGCCATTTCGACATTGATCGGTCTCGCGTTCCGATTGAGGGATCCACAAAACTTATTGGGTCGCGGAGAAGATCTGGGCATAACGGCCGCATTAATTCCATCAAGTACAAAAGGTGTTGTGATCGGTCGACGTCACGATCCGCTTGGAGTTGCTTTCTATAATTGTCCAACTCATGGGCACGACGTTGTCGTAAAAGCGAAAGATGCAATCATCGGCGGCCTCGATGGTGCGGGCCACGGTTGGAAAATGTTGATGGAGAGTCTCGCCGCTGGCCGAGGCATTAGTTTGCCGGCGCAGTCGGTTGCGGGAGTCAAATTGGCATTCATGGCGGCATCTTCGCATGCCACCATACGTAAACAGTTTGGCGTTTCGATCGGAAAATTTGAAGGCGTCGAAGAGCCGCTCGGACGCATTGGCGGAACCGCTTATTACATCGAGGCGATGCGCAAATATACGTGCAGCGCTCTCGACCAGGGTTTTAAGCCGCCGGTTATCACGGCCATTGCAAAATACAACTCGACAGAAATGCTTCGCAAAACTGTAACCGACGCCATGGATATTATGGGTGGCGCGGGGATTTCGATGGGGCCGCGCAATTTGATGGCGATCCCTTACATCTCGATGCCGATCGGAATTACGGTCGAAGGCGCAAATATTTTAACTCGTACGCTCATCGTTTTCGGACAAGGTGCCCTGCGCGCTCATCCATTTGCTTTTAAAGAAGTGGATGCGATCGGCAGAGGTGATCTCGACGGATTCGACGACGCCTTCTGGGGACACATTGGACACGTAGTTCGCAACTCATTCCGCTCGGTGATTTTAAGTCTCACGCGCGGTCGTCTCACGAGCCGAGGCTATGGCGGGCGAGTGGGTCGTCACTTTCAAAAAATGGCCTGGGCATCTGCGTCTTTCGCAATCATGGCGGACATGGCGATGGGCCTTCTCGGCGGAAATTTGAAATTCAAAGAAAAAATCACCGGTCGATTCGCCGACTATCTGTCGTGGATGTATATCGGAGTCGCCGTGCTTCGTCGGTTCGAGGCGGAGGGTCAACGAAAAGAAGATCTTCCTTTCGTGCATTACTCAATGCGTGTCGCTTTCTACGAAATGCAAAAATCGATGGATGGAATTTTAGCGAACTTTGATGTTCCAATCATTGGACTCCTTTTTAAAGTTCCATTGTTCTTCTGGTCGTCGTTAAACAAATTTAGTGAAGGTCCATTCGATTGGATGGGGCACAAAATCGCGACTCTCATGATGGCTGATTCAGAGCAACGACAACGACTCGGTGAAGGAATCTATTTGCCAAAAGATCCGACTCAGCAGCTCGCGCGTCTTGAAGGTGCGTTTAAAGTCATCAAGCGTTCTGAAGATATCGAAC
Source organism: Bdellovibrionales bacterium (assembly GCA_043735865.1). GTDB lineage: Bacteria > Bdellovibrionota > Bdellovibrionia > Bdellovibrionales > UBA1609 > CAYHVK01. Next base: position 981 of record JAYTDP010000311.1, on the reverse strand, counting down.
GCAAAGTTCGTGCTGCAGTGAAATCAAAAGCCCTACCGAAGCTGAAAGGGCCGAAGCTCTTCGAGGAAGCCCTAGCCAAAGGTGTGATTACATCGCAAGAGAAGCAGGACCTACTTAAGGCTGAAGAGCTCCGTTGGGACGCAATTCAAGTAGACGACTTCAATGAAGAACAATACCATTCTAGAGAGGTACCGGCTGTCTCGAAAAATTCGAGCTCCGAAAGTACTTCTCGGATGTATGGCAAGTGATTACCGTAGTTCTAATATACCTGGCGGAGTCAGCTCCGACTCTTTAAAGCAGCTTTTCGAAGCTGCTAATCTTTTTACCGAATTCCCCGATGTTCTTTTGCACCAATTGCGACAAGTGACGACAGTCGCGAACTTCATGCCTGAGCAAATCATCATGAAGCAAGGCGAGCTGAATAAAAATCTCTATTTCTTAGTGATCGGAACCGTGAAAATCTACGTCGATAACGGACTCGTGGCGACTCTTGCGCGTAAAGGCGATTTGTTAGGTGAAATGAGTGTCATCACCAAAAAGCCGGCGGGCGCGACTATTGTTGCCGAGACTCCAGTACAACTCATTCAAGTCGATACCGAAGCCTTTAAAACTTTGACCGGTCACAACACGGATCAGTTCGATCACATTCTGTACCGCATTTACTCGATGATCTTGACCGACAAACTCAGCGTCACGAATCAGAAAGCAAAGTATCTCGAAGACACGATGGAAGCGCTAAAGCGCGCGAAGTCGGAGCTACTTGAGATCAATCAAAGTATGGAAGCGCGGGTGGCCGAACGCACCACAGCTCTTGGTGGTCGACTTGAAGAGCTTCTGGTGCTCCAGCTCTCGCCCTTAAAAACGACGATGACCGAGATCAGTGACAAGGTTCCTTTCGAAAGCAAATCCAAGTTCGGCAAGTGCTTAGAAGAAGTCGAAAGTGTCATCCGACTGATCGAACCCATGATTAAAAATTTAAAA
>JAYTDP010000310.1:0-11358 GCA_043735865.1 Bdellovibrionales bacterium | reverse complement strand
CTCGACCGCAGTCAGCGCGAAGTTCAGGCCGGCAAAGCTGAACACGTTGTGTATCTCATGGCTTTCGACGGCGCGCCTCACGAGCCCGAGCGCGTGCAGGGAATTGCCCAGGCCCAATCGACCTTCGAAAGAATACGCAATCACCCGCTGGGATCCGGCGGTGACGACAGCATCACCGGCGCTCTCGTCGACGTATATCGCCGAATTGCCGAGCGCCAAAAAGAGGGCGGCGAATTAAATCGCGCGAACATATTACTTCTGACCGATGCTATTGCGCCCGTCGAATTTCCCAAAATCGAGGCGGCGAGAAATCAAATTTCCGCAGATGTGGATGTTCGCTTGAATGCGATCTCTATGGGAGATTTGAACGCCGACGTTAAAAAATTGGTCGAGATGGCAGGAGGAGAAGGCGAAGGCAAACTCGGCCTCGTGAGCCACCAGCACATAAGTTACGAAGAAATTATTAATCTTTTGAACGCTGAAACGAAATTGAATGTGCTCAATAAATCCCTCTCGGCTTTCGATTCGAAAGCTCAAGTAGGTATTCAAAACTCGACCGTTATCGAGATGAAAAATAAACTCGTCATGCTCGATGCGAGACGAACGGCAGCGGACAATTCGAAGCTCAGTCAGTTTAATAGTCTCGATCGTATGATTGCTGCAATCGGCACCGACAAAGAGCATGCCGAACTCTCCAAAGCATTCAAAGTGTTTCAGCGTTTAACTCTTTCGAGTGTTTCAAAAGGTTGGACTCGCGCTGAGAAATTTGAAAGTCTCTGGGAGTTCGCCGAAGATTTAGGCCGCGAAATCGGTGTGACTGGTGAACAGGTCATGGAAACGTTGTCTGAGAATCAAAAACAGACTCTCCGGCACTGGATCCAATAGAATTATTCGGTGTCGACCGCATGGTCTTTCAATGTGCTGAGTTGGACGACATGCCGCAACCAAATCCTCTCGATGATCGGGTAGGAAGCCGCAACGGGCAGAACAAGAAGAGCGCCCGGAAGCCCAGCGAGAAGTCCGCCCACTAAGAATGAAACCAAGACGACTAGTCCCGACATTCGCATGCGGTTACCGTATACAAATGGGCAGACCAGGTAATTTTCGATCAAGTGATAAAGAATGTAAGCCCCTACGACCATGAGTGCAGTGTCTGGCGAAACCGTTAGCGCAAAAATCACCGCTGGGATCAGCGACAAGAAAAACCCTAATACAGGTAATGCATCAAAAATTGCGGCTAGCACGGCGAGTGTCAGCGCCGCCGGCACACCCAGCAGCCGAAGGACGATAAAAACATACGCAGCTGCAAGGGCGGAAGTGATGACTTGCCCTAAAACATAAGCTGAAATGACGTCCGAAACTTCGGTGGATGTCGTGTCGATTTTTTCTCTCGTCGAGGGTTGAAAAAAAGCGCAAATCCAATTGTAAGCACGCTCGCCGTCTACCATAAAATAGAGAAACAAAACGTAAACGAGCAAAAGAGAACTCAGGCTTTCTAAAACCATTACTCCGGCAGTTAAAATACTCGCCATCCACGCAGCTGCTTGGTCGCGGAAATGTTTTTCAATCTCCACGTAAACTTGTGGGCCATAAGTAAATCGATTCAAATGCTTCTGTAAGTAAGCGGGGAGTTTGCTGGCCACAATCGACAATTGATTCGCAAGCGGCGGAATCACCTCAAAGACAATAAAAAGCCCGCATCCAAGAACGACGAGACCAATAAAGGTAATCGCGGCTTTTCGTCCGAATCGGCCGGTCCAACGTTTCTCGCATTTTTTTAAAAACGGCTCAGCGCTCACCGCCAATATTACGGAGATCGCCATTAATGCAAAAAGAGGCGCAAGTTTAATAATCGCGGCTGCCAATAAAACGGCGACGCCAATTTTGATGAACGTCGCCGTTGGAATATAAAGTTTAATTTTTTCGCGATCCGGTTCGACGGGCCAATTCATTTATAGACTCGATTATTTGCCGCGGAAGAAAAAGAGCCAAGCCAGAACGCAAACGATGCCTGGCACGCCCAAGAAATACATTAAGATCGGGACGCCGACTTTGCCGTTTACATTGTCGATTGTTGAGGTCAGAGTTTGTTTCAGTTGGTTCATTGTTTTGATCTCCTTCAGGGTCACGACAATACCTCGAACTGCCGCCGCAGGGCGGTAAAATTCCTTTAACGTCAGGGTGGAGCTGGTCCGGCAAAACCCATAACCCAGCCAGTATTGCGGGTTGTCAGCGATAACGTTGTTTGGTATCAAACTTCCTTACGAAAGACCACTACGTGAAGGGCAGGTGATTGTTGTGGCACTTATTAGAATCCGAGATAACGAAGCTTTTGAACAAGCTTTTCGTCGTTTCAAAAAATCCTGCGAAAAAGCGGGCATCCTGTCCGAAGTTAAAAAAAGAGAACACTTTGAGAAACCTTCTGTACGCAAAAAGAAAAAATCAATTGCGGCCCGAAAGCGCGCTCTTAAAAAAGGTCGCACTCGCTTTTAACGTGAGTTAATTGTCGTAGCGATGAGGCGGGCGTTTTTGATAGCGCCCGCTTTTTTTGTTATTCACCCTTGAAGGAGTCTCCTCATGAGTTTGAAAGAAAAAGTCCTCGCCGATATGAAAGAAGCCATGAAAGCTCGAGACGAAGTTCGACTCGGTGCTGTCCGCTTTCTTCAGGCCGCGATCAAGAATCGCGAAATCGAACTCCGTCCAGAGACAATCACCGATCAAGATATTATCGCCGTCGTCCGCAAAATGACGAATCAAATTAAAGACGCCATTTCACAGTTCGAAGCTGCTGGTCGTACGGATCTCGCCGACAAAGAAAAAGGCCAGATCAAATTTATCGAAAGCTATTTGCCGCAGCAAATGTCGAGAGTCGATCTCGAAAAAATTATCACTCAAATTATTCACGAGACAAAAGCAACTTCGGTTAAAGAAATGGGCGCCGTAATCAAAGGAACGATCGCAGTCACGGCGGGCGCCGCCGACTCGAAAATGATCAGTGAAATCGTAAAATCAAAACTTTCCTAATCGTGTAGAGGGGGCTCGAGCACGATGATGTTTAGCCAAGATTTCGTCGATCGCGTGATCGACACCAACAATTTAGTCGACTTAGTCAGCGAGTACACCGCGCTGAAAAGGTCGGGTTCTAATCTGATGGGTTGTTGTCCGCTCCCGGGACATAACGAGAAATCTCCGAGTTTTTCGGTCTCCGAATCCAAACAGCTTTATCATTGCTTCGGCTGCGGACGCAGCGGCAATTTGATTGGCTTCGTCAAAGAAATGAAGGGATTGAATTTCCCTGAGATCGTTGAGTATTTAGCCGATCGCGCTGGAATCGCAATGCCGGTTAAAGACGAAAAAGCTTTCGCAAAGAGTACCGCGGCAAAATCGACGCGCGAAAAAATGCACAAGATCAACACGCTTGCGGCGACTTTTTATCACCAATGCCTCATGCGCTTGAAGGCGGATCACCCGGTTCGAGTGTATTGCAAGGCGCGCGGTTTAAATGATGAGATACTTAAAAATTTCCAAATCGGTTACGCACCGAAAGAATGGGATTCCCTCGAGAAATACTTGGCGAGCCAACATGCTCCAGCCGATCTTGCAATCAAGGTTGGACTCATCAAGCCTCGAAATAGTGGCAACGGAAATTTCGATATTTTCCGTCATCGCCTCATGTTTCCGATCCAAAATCACAAAGAAGAATTTGTCGGCTTCGGTGGCCGCGTTCTCGACGACGCCGACCAACCCAAATATTTGAACAGTCCGGAGAGCGAAGTTTTCTCAAAAGGCCATATTTTCTATGGACTCCCTCAAGCGCAAAAAGCCATTCGCACTGAAGAAAGCGTTCTCATTGTCGAAGGCTATATGGATTACTTGGCGCTTTACGCCGCCGGTTTCGAAAATGTCGCGGCAACCCTTGGGACAGCGCTAACAACCTACCACGCCAAACTAGTGAAGCGATTTACTCAGAACGTCGTCGTCATGTTCGACGGAGACTCGGCTGGTCAAAAAGCGACCGAACGAAGTTTGCCGGTACTTTTAGCCGAAGGGCTTTTCCCGAAAGGGCTTACGCTCCCAGACGACCTAGATCCAGATGAATACATCCAAGAAAACGGGTCCGAGGCCCTTAAGCTTGCGATCAAATCAGCGCCCGAACTCTTTCAGCTCCAATTAGATCGGTACCTGGCGGATTTCCGAGGTAAGGCGACTGAAAAAGTAGCCCTCCTCGATAAAGTCGCTCCGATTTTTCACGCGCTTCCGGATAAACGATTATATGAGCTTTACGTTTCTGAACTGGCGCAGAAGATGTCGGTGAATCCGCAGTGGATAGCTAAGAATCTGCCCAATAAAGGCCAACGAGGCCCTTTAGGGGCTCCAGTAACCGGTCCGGGGCCAACTCCTGTCATAGAAGAAGGGCATAAAATCAAGATCTTAGGTGCTTCGAAAGCGGAACTCTTCTTGCTTAACCTAGCCCTAATGAGACGCGAAAACTTTGATTCCATTTGGGAGGCCGAATTGGTCGATCAATTGAGTCATCCGGGAGTTCAGGAACTATTCCTAATAGCGAGTGAGTTTTATAGACAAAACTCAAATGGTTTTGATAAGTTAACCGCCTATCTCATGACGAAGACGGCTTCAAGTAAAGAAGTGAGTTTGCATATGGGTCCCGATTTTATTTCGATGGAACCTGAAACTCAAATCAAGATGATTGCCGATTGTCAGAAACAAATTGAAGAGAATTTTAGAAAGAAACAAACGCGCGAAATTGCGGCGAAAATGCGACAAGAGCCAGCTTCAGAGCAGATCAAAAAGTTGGAACAGATTGTGAATATTCGAAAGGGTACCCGCCCCCCGAAAAAAGGTAATTAGGAGTTAATTGATGAGTTCTTCGAAGACCCCGACCGACACAGATTTAGTAGCGACTTCCCTGTCTGAAAAAGATCAGCAGAAGGTTATAGTCGAAGAGATTCAGCGCTTTATCAAGATCGGTAAAGACAAGGGTTCCGTATCGATTGAAGAGATCAATGATCTCCTTCCCGCCGAAATTTTGCTCGCAGCTGTACTCGATCATTTCATGCAGGCTTTAGAGGTCAACGGTGTAGTTATTACCGATAACTCTGAAAATAAGAAAGACGATGACGAAAAGGAAGAGTTTTTCCTCGATGAAGATAAAGAGAAAGATGACGACGACGAAGAAGAAAAAGAAGACTCAGATCCCAAGGCAAATGATCCAGTTCGTCTCTATTTACGTAAAATGGGTTCAGTTGCGCTTCTCACTCGCGAAGGCGAAGTCGAGATCGCTCAACGTATCGAAAAAGGCGAGCGCGAAATCGTTCGTGCGATCCTTATGTCACCAATTGGTGCTCGTGAAATTATCGAACTCGGCCGTCGTCTCGATGAAGGCCGAATTAAAGTAAAAGCGATCTTCCGCGGTCTCGAAGATGAAGAAACTCAGTACGACGAAAAAGAGTACATCGAAAAAATTCACGAATTGATCGGTCACGTTCGTAAGTATGAAACGACGGCGCAAAATGCGTTCACGACCTTGAAGACGGCTTCACGTGGAACTCCAGAGTGTGCGGCGGCGACGAAAGACCTCGAAGCGGCGAACACCGAGTTGATGAAAGAATTTGAAGACATCAATTTCAATCGCAAAACGATTAACCGCATCGTCATTAAATTTAAAAATCTAGTTGGTCGTATGACCTCACTTCGCAAGCGCGTTCGTGAAGGCACACAAAAATCTTTCTCGAAAGACATCGCGGACCTCGCAGCTCGTAACAAGCGGGCAGAAGTCGCTGACGAAATGGCAAAAATTCAACGTGAGACGGGCTTAACTTTTAACGCTCTTAGATCTCACTACTTGAATGCATCAGATGCGGATCGCCGTATCACTCGTTTAATCGATGAAACTCAAATGAATTTTGAATGGATCCGCGACACGAATACTCTCATCTGGAAAGGCGAGCGCGAAGCCGACAAAGCGAAAGCGGAACTCGTTGAAGCGAACTTGCGTCTCGTGGTTTCGATTGCGAAAAAATATGCCAACCGTGGTCTTCAGTTCTTGGATTTAATCCAAGAAGGAAACATCGGTCTCATGAAAGCCGTTGATAAATTCGAATATCGTCGTGGCTATAAGTTCTCGACATACGCAACTTGGTGGATTCGCCAAGCGATCACGCGTGCGATTGCCGATCAGGCGCGGACCATCCGTGTTCCGGTGCATATGATCGAAACGATCAACAAACTCGTTCGTACTTCACGTTTACTCATTCAAGAGCTTGGTCGCGAACCGACCCCTGAAGAGTTAACTGAAAAAATGGATATGCCTCTCGAAAAAGTACGTAAGGTGCTTAAAATCGCAAAAGAGCCGATCTCTCTCGAAACACCAGTAGGTGAAGAAGATTCGCATCTTGGCGATTTCATCGAAGACAAAAACGTTATCAATCCATCTGATGCTATCGTGAACTTGAACTTGGCTGAACAGACTCGTCGCGTACTTGCTACTTTGACGGGCCGTGAAGAAAAAGTTCTTCGTATGCGTTTCGGTATCGGTGAAGAATCCGATCACACTCTCGAAGAAGTCGGACAAGACTTCAACGTGACTCGTGAGCGTATTCGTCAGATTGAGGCGAAAGCACTCCGTAAGCTTCGACATCCCTCGCGTTCGGGCAAACTCAAGCCGTTCATCGATTGGTCGAGCTCTGGCGGCGGCAGCGACGTATAGTCCGCGGACGTAGGTCGGAGCGATTCTCTATAAGGTACCCACTTCCTTTTTTCGGGAAGCCGGACATTAAAATTTAGCTATCGAATAGCGGCGTGGAGAAATCCCCGCCGTTTTTTATTGGGCAAGCTCAATTCTCGGTCAAATTATTAATGCGGCTCAAATTTCACTACCTGCGCAGGTAGTGAAAATCGAGCGGGATTGCGTGTCTCGGCAATAGGTTGCAAAATCCCCCTGTCATCTTTTACAAGGTATAAGTTGCGAAAGATGACAGTGATATTTGAACTAGGATGAGGCCAAGCCCACTAATCAATCAACGACGAATCAAATGCCCGGATGCCGGACCGGAACAAGAAAGACCTCGCCATCGAAACTAAACGCCAAGCCTTCCTCTATGGATTTAGAAAGACACTCCCGTTTCAAGGGGGAGTGGTCCCGTTCGGTGCGCTCTTTGCGACTCTCGCCGTGACCGCCGGGCTCAAGTGGTGGCTCATTCTTTCGCTTTCGATCTGCGTCTTCGGAGGCTCATCACAGCTCGTGTTTATCGACCTCTACCGCCTCCTGGGATCGCCTCTACAGGCCGTCATAGGCTCGAACATCCTCAATGCCCGGCATCTCATCTACAGTGCTGGCGTCACGCGCGAATTCGCCCAGTTCTCGACCAAATGGAAACTCCTCCTCGCATATTTATTAACCGACCAACTTTTTGCGATTTCGATTACGACGAGTGAGGAAGTGCGAATTTACCAGCCCGAAATACAGCCATGGTTTTATTTCGGCAGCGGATTTTGCACGTGGATAGTCTGGATCAGCTCGACCTCCCTCGGGATTGCATTCGGCAAATTAATTCCGGAATCTTGGAACCTTTCGTTCTCCATTCCGCTCATGTTCATGCCGATATTTTTTAGCGTCAGTAAATCGAAGTATGGCTATCTCGCGGGCGCGATTGCTGCCGTCTGCGCCGCACTTTTTCAAACTATCCCCTATGGGTTGGGCATATTCTGCGCCATTTTAACTGCGAGCATTTGCACATACATCCTGCAAAAATATCGCGAGGGCAGATGAGTTCTGACCTCGCGATATTTCTTTCGATCCTACTCTTGGGAAGCATAACATTCTGTTACCGATATTCATTTATTAGCACCCACGGTAGAGGCGTCGCCGAGAAAATTCCGATACGACTTCTGAACTTACTTGCGCCGGCAAGTTTCGCCGCGATTATCGTGAATAATCTTTTGCACTCGGGCGGAGACAAAATTTTATTTCAGCAAAAACTTGTGGCGTCCGCCATCGCGCTAGTCTTCGCGTACTATACTCGCAGCGTGATCTTCACTTTTATTTTCGGATTAATCGTACTTTACGGAATCAGGATGATTTCTTAAATTTGCGTCGAGAGGGTTGCGCAGAGAATAGCCGAGCTAACCCAGCCGATAATTTCTGTCACAAAAACTCCTCTGAATTAAAATCCGATGGCAGCTCGACGATCGATGATGTTTTGCAAATCGATTTTACGTTTATCAAGACGCCTCTGAATAGCATTTTTGTCGGACGCTTGTAGCAGTTGGGCCTCGAAGGATCGAATGTCGGCAGAAGCAAAGGCTTCCCAGGTGGTCCAAGCTTGTTTCAAAAAAGACGCGCGGACGTATTCGTAAGGATAGGGTGAGGGCGAGAAAGAAGCGGGCGAACTCACAATGGCAGTTGCAATTGCACTTTGTGCGTCAGTGCCCAGTGACCAACCGCATTTCTCTTTTAAAATTTCACCGTCTGCGTAAGACGGGTAGATTTGGTATGTGGGCGCAAAAACATAGTACGAGCAATCGGCTACGTTTGTACTTGGGCCGGGTCGGCAAGTTTCTCCCGCGACTGAAATAAAATATGCATCACGAGCCATCGGTTCCATTGCGAACTGAGGGTCAAGAATCATAGTTTTCGTCACGCCATTCGCATCGGTGGCAGGAATTTGTACAACCCAATGTTTGCCATAGATCATTTGGTGAGTGACGCGGCCTTCGTCGTCTCGAGTCAGCGCTACAAGTGCTGGCGCTGGATCTATTTGGAGAAGCTGAACGGCATACCCGCGCTCCGATATTTCTTGTGCGAGTAAATACGCACGCTGGTAGCAGAGGCCGCTCGGGTCGACGAGCTTGTAGAGGCGATTTTTGCGCCACTCACCAAATAGGACTCGCAGCTCACTTAGCGCGATTGAACTTTGAAGGTTTGGGTAACAAGATTGGTAAGCATCGGCCTGGCAGGAGTTGATGGCCGCTTTCAGCCGTTGGTAACCAGCATGGGTCGTATAAACTTCCTGACCAACTGGCGGATTTGCGCTGTAAATTTCCGCCTGGACTTCGCGTTTTACAGTTGCCGCAGCACCGCAAGAAGAGGGCTCAGCAAACGCTTGCCCAGCATAGAAACTGGCTAATAGAATGATATATTTCAGCATTTTGACCCTTCCTGGCTAGAAGGGTCATACCTCAATTGGCTCAATTAGCGCAATGAGTCAAAATTTCAAAGATTAGTTATTGCTGGCAGAAGTGCGCTGACCTTGTTTTTCGTAGCCCGCAGTCTTCTGATTGTAGCGAATAAAGCCTTCTACGACGGCGTCTGCGGCCTCACGGAAAGCGGCTCGCACGGTGCCGTCTTGAACCACCGCGCACGGGTTATTGGCATCAATGAGAGCTTTGCGAAAATTGTCCTTTAGAGACTTACGACCGCTGTTTAATTCGGCTGCAGTAAGCACGGTTGGAGCAGTCACGGCGGATAACTGACGGATTAGTACCTTGCGATACTTGCTCGCAATTTTCTTCATAACTTCGGCAGTTCCGTCGGCGACGACGATTTCGTGAGGCATCTTCAATGTGTGGGAGCCCTCGTCAGAACCGTCGATTGATTTAAAATCTATATATTGAGTGGCGGGAGCAATCGCACTTGAGCAAGTCACATATTGCTCAATAGCCTTAAGAGCATTGGCCTTCGCCGTATCTTCTGCGAATGCCGTGCTGGCCATTCCTAAGACTGCGATAACTCCTAATACGAATGATTTCATCGATAGCTCCCTGTTAGCCCCGCTCAACGGAGCGGATATCTTCTTATAGAGCAAAGCACCAGCCATCCTCGGGAAGCGGTTTATTTTGAGATGAAAGATTTTGTGTCTCACTCTGATCCGTCACATATTTGCACGTGTAAAAAGGTTCGGCATACGAGGCAGCGGGACTAGCTAAGTTATCGAAATAACTACGTATATTTAACTGCAGTGGCGGCTTCTGTGTACCGAATCCTAACGGGTGTTAGAATTTTCTTTTTTGAGAACTGATTGGACACCCCAGATAACCGGTGGCCACTCCTAGATGAAGCGGCGAAGGATGAAGTAATAGTGATGCGGCATTAATGCTCCGCTACTGCTTTCACACATGAGTGATCCGCGAAGGCAGTCCACTTTGCCAGTGAGTGTTTCGTATTCGTCGCCCAGGCCCATCATATGACCAAGTTCGTGTGCGATCGTATGGGAACTCCAGTCACGGCCCCAATTTATACTATACGGCCCGCGAGTGCTGTCGAGTACGTTGACCGAGTAATGCGCCTGAGCCGGATCAGTTACGACTTCGAAGTAGAACTTATAAACAAAATCAAGTTTGGGCCGTGAGGCATTCCAGAAAGCTTCGGCATCTTTAATTTTGACTTGAAATTGCTGGAGGTCCTGGGCCGAGGCATTTTTGAAGTGAACTTTGACTCGAATGATTCGTCGATTATTTTCGCCTTGAAGAACATCGTAGCGGTAATTCATCGGCCAAAATCCGACGTAAGTGATAGACCCGCGATACACACCCGTATTTTTAAGTGCAGCGTTTACGATTGCGTCGGGATTAGGAAAGGCCGAGTAGCTGTCTTGCAAATGAACTTTGAAAGACTTCATCGCTTCGGTTTTGTTTTGAAGTTCTGCGGGGATTAAAATTTTATAAAGCCACATGTACGGCGCGGGACTTCGGAGAATATCAATTTCACTGTGCTGTCGCTTCGCCATCTCTTTCGCTATTGCGGGATCATAATCGAATGGCAATTTGTCGGCGGCAAAGACTGGCGTGAAGTTTAAGGAAAGAATTAGAATCGCGAAAAAACTTTTGATTTGTGTCATTGGAAGATTACAGGAAATCCATTTCCCGTCGTCAATATACATTTTGTCTTCAGTCGCTAAAGCCGATATGAATACTCCATGTTAGAAATAGGCCCTTTTAATGTATATGACGTGGAGCACATTCGGGCTCTTTTCGAACGGAAGAACATTCCTTTCGAGGTCGTCGTTGATGACGACTTAAAAGAGCGCCTGAATGCTGAGTTTAATGAGAGGGTGCGGCAAGCTCCTCGTGAAGCGGTGGGCTCCCTCGATTTACGCTACATTTTTTTCTCTTTTGAACAAGCCCACTTTGATCAAGTGAAAGACGACCTCGAGCGCTACGGCGTCGCGCCTACATCGGATGGTTCTTTCGAACTCGGCGAAGATTAAAACTTCCTCACATTGTAAGAAGGGAAATGTCACCGAAGAAGTAAATTTTATTTCTTCGTAAGCGCCATTTCATTTAAGCCCAGTACCGACAGCGGTACAGCTCTTGCGATGTATTCTCCGTTAAGGAGACCAC
>JAYTDP010000309.1:0-10683 GCA_043735865.1 Bdellovibrionales bacterium | reverse complement strand
CGCAAAGTGCTCATGACGCCAATTTGCTTTTCAGTCGATGTTCCGGCGAGGAGTTCGATTTGAAAAGCGCCAAAGTTGTCTTGGCCGAAAAGAAAAGAGAAGCTGGGTCCGATGAGAAAGTACCCGCCATTATAATGTTGATCTGCATTTACGCCGTCTATACTCAACTCGATCGAGTGGTGTCCGACTTCCCCAGTAAGTCCCATCAGTCCGAATGGCACATCGTATTGACGGGTGTAGAAGATAGAATTGAATTGCGCTTCGCGATCTTGTTTTGAAGAGTGGTCGGTCACATGAGTGTAGCGATATCCAAATTCATCGAGGGCATGGCAATCAAAACCTCTCGAGGCCATTTCAAAAATGTATCCAACAGAGTAAATAAGCGCCGCCGCGACTATGACCACTCCGACGACGGCAACGATGACAAGATAGTCTTTGTTGTCTCCGCCGCCACCCCAACCTGAATAAGAGTTGAGATTCACGTGAGGGTCAACCTCCTGTGGTTGCGTGGGAGTTTTTTCGGGATGAGCGCTGTTATATCCCCGACAGCCATTATTTATTTGTCGATTAGAATGGGCTTCACTTTGTCCTGTAATGTCTTCGACGACTTTTCCATTTTGCGCATAGAGGTTCCGCGTCGAAGAATATTCTTCGAGCGATACAGTTTTAATTTTTGCATTTGGGTAGAGTCTTTGAAGGTCGGAGATTGTCATCGTGCCCGCAATGGGCTTAGTGGCGCCAGTGCGGATAGTCTCAGCTTGTGCGATTGCACTTGTGCAATTGGCGACGATGACGAGAGCTAATATTTGACGCATCATTTTAGTCATCATTGAAGCGTACTAAAGAGTTTTTACTTGCGGTAGCCCGATGTGTATTTACCGGCCCGAGAAATAATGGCGGAGAGAGCGAGATTCGAACTCGCGTCACCGGTGAAGGTGAACTCGCTTTCCAAGCGAGCGGATTCAACCACTCTCCCACCTCTCCGCGAGTCTTCGTTTTCTTCTGTGGGCTGAATTAAATCAAGTCTTATAGAATAAATCGTGAGCTATTATTTTTTTCGTACCCAAACATACATATTATTGGCTGTGCCAGTCAGATTTGCGATGTGTTTTATCACTGAGCCGATCAAAGCTAGCATTTGATCTTTAATGCCCCGGCCAGCAGCGACCTTAGGATTTGCATAGACGCGTAAATTGATTATTTCTAAGCCATATTTTTCTAACAACACTTTTAATGAGCGTGGGTTGAATCCGTACACATGGTACGGCGGCCAAGTTGGAGATAAGTTATAAACTGTTTTTGTTCTTAATACACGCCCAATTAAATTACCGATGCGGGTAAATAGACTTGGTTCATTTGGTATATCTATGTAAATGAGCCCGCCTGAGCGCAAGAGTTGACTCGCGCTTTTAATCATCGAATCAGGATCATAGACGTGTTCCAAGACAGCGTTCAATATCACACCATCAAACTGTCCGGGCCATTCTTGAGCTGCTTGCTCGATTGATTTTTTAAAAACGTCAACTTGGTGCCTCTCTTTTGCGCTGGCAATCATTGCGTCCGAGAATTCCAATCCAATTGCGTCAATGCCTTCGCATTTGGCTGCTGCCAACATTTCGCCACGGCCACTTCCTACATCAATGAGCCGGGGGTTCTTGCGGCCCGCTTCATTAATTTTACGAACAATATTTCGATTGGTGGCTATTTTTGCAGCTTCGTCATGTCCTGAAAAATAATCTTGCGGCTCTCCATAGAGTTCTTGTGGATTTTGCGGGACTGGAAAGGGATTCGAATACATGAGTTTGCAAGATCGACACTGAACAATGCGTGATGTGATTCCGTATTTGTAACGATGGCGACTCCCGCCCCGAAATCCTAGAAAAACTTCATCGCTCTTCTGACAGATCGGGCACTGCCATGGCTTTAGTTCGTAGCCAAAACCCTTTAAGTCTTTTTCAATTGTAACCATGCCAAATCGTAAAGGAGTTAATAGGCCGTCGCAAATCCATTTTATTCTGGCACTGAGATTGCTGTTTATAGCGTCAACACCGCTTGCTGGTGTCGAATTGACTTCGTTTCAAAGGATTTTTCATGCGACTAATGACGGTACTGTATGTGTTCGCCGCCTTGTTCCTGGTCGAATCTGCTTCAGCGAAAAGCCAATGGAAGCCTAACTTCGGGCCGGCGCCCTTTCCGATTCAGGTCGAAATTATGAGAACGTCTGGCACGGGCTGTCCCGCTGGTGCAATTTCAGCTTTGATGTCTCCGGATAACACGTCAGTTTCGATTCTGTTTGATCAACTTCAAGTTGAGCTACCTGCGAGCCCAGTCTTGGTTCAAGACAAAAAGTTCTGTCAAATTACTTTGGGGATTCATTTTGCCGGGCAGTATCGCGTGGCGATTGTCGGTTCGGACGTTCGCGGGTTTATCGGTGTGCCTGCTCAAGCTCGCGGAGAAATTCTAGTTCAGCATTGGTCGATATTTGGAAATGCGAAAAATAATGAGCGAATGAAGTTCGTACAGAGCCTTGTCGGGCCCGTTCAGCAGAATATCCAAATGATAAACCGTTTCGCTGATATGCCATTGTGGTCTTATTGTGGAACCCAAATGAATAGTTCGACTCAATTCATGACGATCAGTATTGAAGTCAGCAGCCAGAGTCAAAACGCAGAGGAGAATTCGATCACATCTGTCGACTCGTTCGATTTTACAACAAGCCCACTCTCATACCAGCTGGCGTGGACAGCCGACCGAAAGAATTGCCCAAGATAAATGTATCAAAATGAGAATGTCATGAACCTCTGACAATCCGCTGAAATTTCGCTGAAATTGCCAACGTATTCTACACGTATGAATAACAGCAGCACACGCATGAGTTCCCTTTCGGTGATAGCCTTGTTCGCTGCCTCGGCCCTTGTTATGGGCTGTGGTCAGGCCCCTGGCGGTACGGAGACGGCACCGCTCAGCCAAAAGCCTGATGGCGAGCAAGCGGGTTCTCCAGACGCCGCAGCCGACACGCAAATTTCTTCAGAGAACGATTTGGTCAATAAGAAGAAAAGCTGCCAGGGAGAGCTCGTTTGGAACTTTGTGCCGAGCCCAATGAATATTGAAGGTGTCTACGACTTAAAAAAACACGCGATCGAATGGAAATACTCGGCTTCAGAAGAAAAACATGTGGGCGTTTACAACTATCGGACCCGAAAAATTGAGTGGGCCACTACTCAAGGTAACAAAAGTTATCAGGGTGTATATAACTTCGCGACCAGAGCAGTTGAGTGGCGGATTTCAGATGAAAATCGCACTTACGTGGGCGTTTACAATTCCAATCTCAAAATCGTCGAATGGCAATCTGTAACGAGCGGCTCTCTAGCAGGAGTTTATAACTTTGCAACTGGAGTTACCGAATGGAAATTCTCTAGTAACGGCATCAGAAATCATGGTGTTTATAATCACAACTTACAGGTTGTGGAATGGAAACAAAGTTCCGGAGATGATTTTTTCTGGGGAGAATATAACTACAATACCGGCGAAGTAGAATGGAAGTTCTATAATTTAACCGAAGGCAAATATAAAGGTGTTTATGGTTGCGACCTGCAAAAACAAGGATAAATCGGTGCGCTAACTGACGAGGTTAAATGAATATCCGGTTCCATAAATTGTCGTAATTGTCGCCAATTTGGAGTCGATCTTTTTTCGTAGAGAATAGATTTGAGTGTCGATAGAACGTTCTGTCACGGCATGGCTGATTCCACTGCAAATTGAAATTAACTGATCACGTGTAAAAACCTGATCATTGTTTTTAATAAAATGGGCCAGGAGTTTAAATTCAGCTGGCGACAAGTTGAGTTCAACCGCGGCCTCTTTTCCTGCATAAATTTTATGCCTCTGTTCATCGATCGAAAAGTCGCCCTTGGTCGTCACTGCCCCAGAAGAACCAGGCCGTGCAGATCTAAGCTTCGCTTTAATTCTGGCAATAAGCTCGGCTGAATTAAAGGGCTTCTCGATATAGTCATCCGCGCCCAATTCAAAACCGGCCACCTTTGTCGAAATTTCGTGATTACCGCTGACTATGAGCACGGGCGTGTTTTTCTGGCTTTTGATGAAGGAGCAGATCTCAAGGCCGCTTCCGTCAGGGAGGTTTAGATCAGTCAAAATCAAATCAAAATTGGACTTTGCAATTGCGTCTTTTGCCTGTTTCACGTCGCTCACAACTGTAACTTGGTAGTGGTTGGATAGAATCGATTTAACAGTGTTTCGAAGTAACGCATCGTCTTCTATTAAGAGTATTCGATTCATAGGTTTTATTGTCGCACTCCAGATTTAAATACTAAATCGATTTATATCGGAAGCCGCATTTTAGGACCTTTTTTTATGATCGCCTAAAGGAATCTTATGGTCCGCGGACGGCATCGTCTCTCATTGAGAAGATTAATTTGGGTCGTGAGGCCGGTGGCCCGCCTCTTGTATTACCTTTTGAGACCGTATTAAACGGCAGTTAAAACAGAGGTCTACCCGTGAAAATGTCTAAGCTTTTGACATCGATGAACTCTTTTGCGGCCACCCTCTTTCTGTTCTCTCAAGTTGCATTTGGGATGAGCGGGGCAACCGTCGCCAAATCGGGCGAATTTCCGTTCGCCGTGGGCATAAAGTGGATTCTCGCAAATACTCCCAGACGCTGCTCGGGGAATTTTGTAAAACCGAACCTCATTTTGACCGCGGCCCATTGTGTAGTTGAGCTTCGAAGTGGTGACGAACTGAATATTTATACAAATGGGCTTGAAAAAAACGGCGCGAAATCGCGAGTCAAAAGATCTGGTTATCACCCGCAATTTGTAATCGATGAAGGCAAAGAAATTTTCTTCAACGACATCGGGTTCATTGAACTCACAGCCGACGTCGGTGAAAAAATCACGGGCGGGAAGTATCCGATTGTATCAAAAACTAAAGTTCACAAAGACGACACGCTCACTTTCGTGGGATCGGGTAATGATCGCGAACATATTCAAGTGCCAGGTTATGAGCCCACCGACAAAAAATACTCAAGCTTTGTGTGTGGCGGCCGACAAAACGATCTCTTCGTTTTAATGAATCACGATCGAGAATCCATGTGTGACGCCGACAGCGGTGGCGGTGCCTACCAGCTTCTCGCCGACGGCACCTATGAACTCAAAGGCGTTCTCGCATTATCGAATGGCGGGTGCGGCTCGAAAAAAGGGTATGGCGCCTTACATGATCTGACGTATTCCAGAGCGTGGCTTGAGACTGCGCTTGGTTACGCTCTTTAAATGGCGGAGAGACCGGGATTCGAACCCGGGGCACCGGTTTTGCCAGTGCGGTTGTTTAGCAAACAACTGGTTTCAGCCACTCACCCACCTCTCCAGATGGTTTCTTGAGACAAGACGCCCAACTTGCCATATGCTTTTAGTGAAATCAATGAGGTTACGACTGAGACAGAAAATGTTCCTAATTATAGGCTTGGCAGTCTCTTGCTTGCTGTTCGCATTTCAGAACTGCGGCGGAGGCGGCAGTGGGTTCGATCTTAGCCCGCTAACTCCCGACGAGCTTCGATCTCTCGTTAAGCCGTGCGGTCAAAGCACCTGCCTCACCTTTTTTATTAACGAGAATCTCGAAGCACCCCAAGGAACGGGCCTTGACGAAGCCCTTCCTACGAATCGTATTTGCACTGCCGTTTCGAATGCTCGTCAGATGGTTCCGAACGAAACTGGAATTCCGAATTTTACTTTTCAATTTGATGTGACAGGTGGCGTAGGGCTTTCGATCCCGTGTGCACTCACGTTTACGCACGGATCAGTATCGATATCATCCCATTAATCCATGCCGCCGGATTTTTCAGTGGAGATGGAGCATGAGTATTCCTCTCCATCCTCCGCGCACGTTGCTGTCATATCGATAGGCCTGCAGCAAACTTCACAATCATAGACGAAACTTTGTTCTTCTCCGTCTTCAGGATGAACCTGAACCGAAAAAGCTTCGAAACAAAATGGACATTGCACATCGACGTGCACTTAATAATTTTCTGGAAAAAGTTGGCGCTCCACCGATTCGATAACAGTGTGAATGAGCTTGATGTGAATTTCTTGAATGCGATCACTTGTCTCAGCTGGCACAATGATCGCAAGATCTGCGAGGTCTTTTAATTTGCCGCCGTCTCGACCGAGAAGTGCGACAGTTTTGATCCCCTTTTTCTTTGCTGCTTCAAATGCGAGGATTACGTTCTTCGAATTTCCACTCGTTGAAAGACCGAGAAGCATGTCGCCTTTGCGACCGAGGCCATCGATTTGTCGGCTGAAGATATGCTCAAAACCATAGTCATTTGAAACACATGTCACGTGAGACGGATCACCTAAAGCCATCGCACCAACGGGCTTACGGTCTTTGCGGTAACGCCCGGTGAACTCTTCGGCGAAATGCATGGCGTCGCAGTGCGAGCCTCCGTTGCCGCACGAGAACATGTTGCCGCCGTTACGGATGGTCTCTAAGCACAGTTGCGTGAAGCTTTCACATTTTTTCATAAGGTCGGCATTGCCAGCGAATTTGGTCAGAACTTGCTGCGCTTCCGTCAGAGATTGGCGCCAAACATCGGATGTATTCATAATTCCTCGTGTTTGATTGTTACTTTATCTTTAATTGCTTGTCCACGCGCAGAAAACAGACTAAAAAACGTGGCTTCGATGCGGTCGTAGCTCAGCTGGATAGAGTACCACACTACGAATGTGGTGGTCGCAGGTTCGACTCCTGCCGACCGCACCAATTTTCGCTTGCGCGAAAATTAGTTCCGTATCCCGGATACTGTTAACGGTATCCAGGATACGGGATTTCCTTTTTCCCCCTTCCACCTGACATCCCGCATTCTTTCAACACACTGGGTTGCGTCATCTCAACTTTCAGAGCAAAATTAGAACGCATCCAAAACTTAGCGAGAGGTGACCAAAGATGAAAATGTCGTGGATCATTAAGCTTAATTTTTTAATTTTAGCGCTCGTCGTTGTGCTTTTCGCTTCGAAAACAATTCGAAAACATGGGTTGCCGATTGCTGTGAGCCAGATATTCGGACTCCCTTCAAACCAACAACAGACAATGAATTGGTGTGAAACACGGGTCGAATCTTTAGTGCGCCCTGAGGGTTTCAAAATCGAACAAGTTGAAAACAAGTGGTTCCGCGAAGATAAAGCGCGCCAAGAGGTGAGCTTTCTATCGGTTGAGAAGTGGTTCGGGCGATATTGTGATGTTCGCGGGCAGGCGATTCAGCCGGTAGGTGCGAATCTCGCGAGCTTCAAGCCGGTTTTGTTTGTGAAGTTCATTAACGACAAAGTCGAAGCTTTCGGTCGACGCGCCGACGGCACTTTCTTATGGAAAGGCGTCGCTTTTAAATCTCCAGAACTCGAAACGGCAATAGACGAACTTGGTCAGATCAAAGGGAAAGCTCCTCAAGATTGACTTATGCCCTCGTTTTTTTGTAGGTTCGTTTCTGTCCTTTCAAGATCTATGCATGTTCAGGTGTAGCTCAGTTGGTAGAGCAAGCGACTGTTAATCGCTTGGTCGCAGGTTCGAGTCCTGCCACCTGAGCCAATTTTTTAAGTCAAAAAAATTGGCTCGCACAAAGTCTCATAATCATACGTGCTAAAATTTCTTTACTCGTTGCAGACTCCATCCCGCGTGCGATTGGTCTAGATCATATCGTTGTTAGAGCAATCGAATATTGAGCGAGTTATTCGCTGTTAACTTGAATGAGAAGTACCTGAGCATAACCACCTCATTTTCCCCTACAGACTAATTCTGCAGAGAGTTTCCTCCCGAAAGGTGGAATTATGATCAAGCAATACAAATCAGCAGCTCTTATCGTTATGGTCTCAGGTGCGATGTTCGGTTGTGGCGCTGGCGGGAGCGGCGGAATCTTGCCGACGAGTGCGGGCGCCGGCACAGGTGTCGCAGGGTTAGGACGAGGTCCATCGCCCGTAAATCTCGGCGCAGCAGGAAGCTTTGTTATTTTAGCAGAGACAACAATTACCAATACTCCGAGTTCTGCAGTCACCGGAAATGTTGGATTAAGCCCAGCTACGGGAGCGGGAATACTGCTTTCATGCCCCGAAGTGACAGGCACTATATATAGCGCCGACGCTGCAGGACCCGCATGCAAAGTAACAAACCCTGCCGGACTTAGTGCGGCCATTGGCGCAAAAGGCACCGCTTACACAGATGCTGCGGGCCGAGCGCCCGATTATATTGAGCTTGGAGCAGGTAATATAAGCAGTCTTAATCTTGGACCAGCAACTTACAAGTGGAGTACTGCACTTGCGATTTATAAAAACGTGACGCTAACTGGTGGGCCGAATGACGTTTGGATTTTCCAGGTTGCGCAGGGACTTACAGTGGCTTCAGGTGTCCAAGTTATCTTGGCTGGTGGAGCGAAGGCGCAGAATGTTTTCTGGCAAGTTTTTTCGGCTGCCGATTTCGACACAACCTCGAAATTTAAAGGCATCGTGCTTTCACAAACTGGAATCGTTCTGAAAACGGGCGCAACAATAGATGGAAGATTGTTAGCTGGCACGGCAGTGACTCTCGATCAAAATGTTGTGACAGAGCAATAGAGATCTTATTCTTAATGAACCAGCAGGGTGCAGAGTGCCCCTGCTGCCAAGAATGCCAACAAAAAGAACTCTTTACCGGTTGCGCGGTAATTACGCATAACGAATGGCACGAACGCAATGAGCACAGCGACCACGTACATGATCATCTGAATATATTTGAGTTCGGGCTTAATCGCGGTCACTCGGTCGTAAGCAATGTGCAAATAAGAAAACGCATCAAAGTAAATGACTGCCCAGGGCATTTTCGGGCACTGGCTCGCCAGCGGGGAGTAGACGCACGCGCCTTTTAAAATTAAAAGCATAAGAATCACCCGTGATATTGCGAGATAGATAAAAGGACTCGCAAAGAACATCGCAAGTGCATAGAGAGAATGTGGGTAGGCTTCTCTTTCGTCATAAACAAGAATGTCATGTTTTCGTTTCAAGCTTCAAGTTTGATACATAACTTTGAAGAGGGCAAAAAGAAAGATGCTCTCCGCACTTTGGGCACGGGAGCATCTCGGACTGGTGGGTTAGTGAGTAGCGGTATATGCGTCAGGATCAGTAGCGGATACTTTACGGGCATAGGTGCTCGCTGTTGTAGTTGCTCTGTCAGCAACATCCGCTGCCGTGTTAGTGGCTATTTCAGCAGTGCCTCGTAGGCTTGCGAACAAGTTCGTTACGAGTCCTGTGATGCTTGAAAATTGGCGACTTACGCCGTCAGTTGTGAAAGAGCCGTAGCTTTTTACACGAGAGAGAATAGTGCTGCGGCGGTTCGCGCCAGCAACCGGATCAAGCATATACATCGCAACTCCGCCAATCGCGGCGCCAACGAAAAGTGCAAATGGACTAAGACCTTTCAGCTGAGCGGGGATTTTAATATCCTTGAGGTCTAGATTTTGAGTGAGGCCGGATTTTGTTGAAGATGACTTCTTTTCCATAATTTCTCCTTTAAAGAAATGAAACAGTGATACTCAGGTCATTGCAAAAGCGCGACCAATTCTCTTCGTAAAATGAAGCGGTTTGAAGTGGCGCGGGGGGCAAAACGTCTCGTGGTCAATTTGTTCACGTCGCAATATCGGTCACGGTACTTTTTTAAATAAAAATATTGACTCCGAAAACCGCACTTTTCAGGTTCAGGTTGAAATACAAAACTAGGCGGTGAATACTGGTGCGCGTGGGGGTTCTATGAGATTTTTAGGTGCTTTTTTCGTCTGTGCAATTTCAATTTCTGCTCTAGCAAGTCCATTTGAATGGACCATGATTCGCGCGCGCGCGATTAAAGAATCCCAAAAGCCACTTGTGCCTTTGAGAGATAGCCAAGGAAACTTCCTATCGCGGCCAGCTGCCGCATCAATCACGGCCGGCACATACCAACAAAAGACCGACCACAATAATGCCAAGGACACTCAAAAATTTTCTCAGCGCTATTGGTTTCTAAAAAATTACGCTGCGACGGCTCCGGTTTTATTGTTTGTTTGCGGAGAGGGTGAGTGCGGGGATTACGTTATCCGCGGCATCCTCGCGAATCACGCCGCGTCTCTCGGAGCGAACATGGTGGCACTCGAGCATCGCTATTACGGGCAGAGTCAGCCCTTCGCAGATTTGACGACTGAGCATCTTAAATATTTGACCGTCGAATACGCATTAAAAGACATTGTTCGCTTTCAATCCTTCGCAAAAAGATCTTTGGGTTTAAATGGGAAGTGGATCGCCGTTGGAGGTTCTTATCCGGGGGCATTGGCCGCGTATCTCCGCGCCAAATATCCGACTCGATTTGTCGGTGCATTGGCTTCATCAGCGCCCGTACAGGCGGACAATGACTTTAGCGAGTACGATCGTCATGTCGGGCAACAGGCGGGTCCGGCTTGTGTAATGGCGATTCAATCTGTCGTGGCAATCGCTGACAAAGCCGTAACTGATCCGCAATCATTTGCCGAAATCAAAGCTAAGTTCGGGGCGCAGGCTTTAGACAACACAGATGATTTTTTATATTTCCTCGCCGATACGGCTGCCGCGGCAGTTCAATACGGAATGAAAGATAGTTTTTGCGCGGAGGTCACAACATCCGGACTCGATGGTTACGTAAAGGGAT
>JAYTDP010000308.1:0-5815 GCA_043735865.1 Bdellovibrionales bacterium | reverse complement strand
GTCAAGTATTCCATTGTATGAACAATCCCTAAAACCGCGGCGACAATCCCGAGACCCGGGAGAGCATCCGCAACCGTTTGAACGGCGTGCTGAGATTTGTGTTCTTCTTCGTGCATGACCTTAATATCTTGGTCGAGAAGATCGTCCACATCGTATTGGCTGAGATCAGCTGACAATGTGATCTTCATCGTGTCGCACAAGAATTCAACTGCGTGATGATTATTTAAGAAGGATGGAAACTGCTTAAAGATTTCTGAACTCTCTGGTTCCTCGATATGTTTTTCAACCGCTTGCGGACCATCCTTACGGAAGATCTGAAAGAGTTGGAAAAGCATTTGGAGTAAATCCAAATATTCTTTTTTCGATGTCGATCCACCCAATAAGGCGTGAATCACAAGCTTGGTCGTCATTTTCACAGTGGTCATCGAGTTTGCGATCAAGAAACCGCCAAGGGCGGCTCCACCAATGATCAAAAGCTCGAATGGCTGATAAATAACGGTCAAGTGACCACCGTTGGCTAAGAAGCCACCGAAGACACAACCAATTACGACTAGAATACCAACTATACCCATAGAGATTCCCTCGTTTAAGATATCGGCAAGCGTTGAACCAAACCTGACTCTGGACGTAACGACCTGGACCGTACCTAGACTTTAGACCCGCGAAAAAACTCGAATGACACATTTAAAACGCCGACATATAGGTAATAACAGTGAAACATCTCCTCTATATCGCTATCTGCGTGGCTTCTTCTGTCTCTTCGGTTTATGCCGAAGAAAATCCACTGAATCTAAAGCCCCTCGAAGTTCGCAACATTAAAGTACAGACGCCGACGGCAGACAAAAACGGTACGGTCACCCTCTTCTTTAATTTGGCCGACGGTTATCATGCTTATATTCAGCAGTTTAAATTGCAGGTCGAGTCACCTGACGGCTTTTCTTTAAGCGAACCTCTCGTCGACCCAATAGTCGATTTTTACGATCCTGTTACGAAAAAACAAAAAAAAGGGACCGAAGGCACAGGCACTTTAGTTTCAACGCTGACATTGCCACCTAATTTTAATTCACGGTCACGCGATGAAGTTCCTTTGAAACTTGTTTTGACCTACCAGGCTTGCACGAAAGAATATTGCCTCTTTCCAACCAAACTTTCGCTCGATTCGACTCTCTACATGAGCGGAAAAAAACGACTGTCGGCGATGGAAAAATTGTCGGATGAACTCTCGAATAATTTCTGGATCACCCTATTATTTATCTTTGGCGCCGGTATTTTAACGAGCTTTACGCCGTGCATATTCCCGATGATTCCGATTACTTTAGCCGTTCTCGGCGCGCGCGATGCGGGGAAAACGAGATTAAGCGGCTTTATTTTAAGTTTATTTTATGTACTCGGAATTGCGTTCACCTATGCAATTCTAGGATTGATCGCGGCTAAAACCGGTGCGCTCTTTGGCTCAATGCTTGGGCATCCTTTAGTTGCATTATCCTTGGCGAGCATTTTTATTGCGATGGCATTCAGCATGTATGGTTATTATGAAATAAAACTCCCCGATGCTTGGACGAACAAATTGATGGGTTCATCGCCTTCGCATTCTGCGAAAGGCGAGCTCGGAGCCTTTCTTTCCGGTCTTGTGGCCGGAGTTGTCGCCTCGCCTTGTGTAGGCCCCGTATTAGTATCCATTCTCGCCTACGTTGCGAAATCGCAAGACGGCACTTTAGGTTTCGTTTTGCTTTTCGTTTATGCCTTAGGGTTCGGGCAAATTTTTTTAGTGATGGGAACCTTCAGTCATTTACTAAAGAAGATGCCTCGGTCGGGCCCGTGGCTCGATAAAACAAAACTCGTCTTCGGAACGACGATGATCGCAATGGCACTTTATGTTTTGTGGCCGGTTGTGAAGCCCTATATTTACCCGGACCATGTTTCGAATGATGCCGCTGCCGACCTGGGCGCGGCCGTGGGTGTTTGCACGGTTGAGACAGTAGGTAAAGAAAGCTGCGATAACGATCCGGTTGCAAGTTATGCAAAACCCAATTGGCAGCCCTACTCGGATGCAGCAGTTGCTGGCGCAGTGGCTGCACACAAGCCTGTAGTCATCGACTTTAAGGCCGACTGGTGTGTTGCGTGCAAAGAGCTCGATTACTACACTTTTAGCGACAAGCGTATTCTGGAGGCGGGCCGTAATCATGTTTGGCTCTATTTTAATGCGACTTCTGACTCACCAAAACTTTCAGACCTACGCAAGAAGTATGAAATATTAGGTCTGCCCTTTGTGACATTCTATGATTCTGAAGGCGAATGGCGCAAAGATCTAACCCTTACGGGTTTTGAAAACGCCGATTTGTTTTTGGAACGCCTGAAGGCAACTAAGTAAGATTCTTATCAGCGCGAAGCCGATAACTGAGGCCGACGGGCGCGAAAGTAACTCAAAGATTTTTCCCTGGTTTAAAGCGCAAATAAATTTCTCCAGCCACGGCCATGTCGGAGTTAAGTTCAGCGATTGACCGCGCTTTATCAGCAGGCATGCCTGCTCGGCCTTTTCATTTAAACGTTTTAGCAAAAGACCTGACCAGAGTTGTGATGCTGATTTCTTAAGCCTTTTTTTCCAAGAAAGACTGATGCCTATTTCGTTGTTGAGGTGTTGCCGGTATTTAATCAGTGGCTTGTTTAAAAACAAAAGGCGTCCATAACAAATGGCTATCAGAGCCACCCAATGATCATGCATATGCACAGTATTTGGAAACGGCAATGCTGTCATTTGCAGTTTTCGACTAATGACACTGGCGCAGCCGGGAATCCAGTTTCGAATAATCAGCTCTTGAAATTGATCTTTGTCTGGTCGGCATAATTTAAAATGAGTCTCGTGAAGAAAAGAGGGTTTAAGCATTTGAAGTTTTGAGTCGACGATCTCGAGGTCACTATAGGCCATGAAAATTTCATCAGAAGAGCCGCCGGATTGAATAATAAAATCCGCAAAAGCAGCAATTTTATTTTTTTCCCATACGTCGTCTTGATCCGCAAAAAATATAAAATCCCCAGAGCATCGCTTTAGACAGCGCTCGAAATTTTTAATTACACCAACATTCGTTTCATTTTCTAAGATGACGAACTCAACATGGGGGTGCGCCTTTACATAGTCATTAAGAACTTCAATCGTATTGTCTTGAGACTGATCGTCCGAAATAACGATTTGTGAGGGCAGTAGCGTTTGTTGCAAAATGCTATCCAGCTGCTCTTTTACAAAAAAACTGCCGTTGTAAGTGCAAAGTGCAACCGAAAAACGCAAATTATGCCTTATATAATTGCCAAGGTCGGCAATGGAAATACTAATTTAGTATCTTTAAATTTTGCATTGCCTTCAAAAAAATTTCTGAAATGCCAAGGTAAAACCAGAAGGTAGTCCGGCTTTTCTTTGAGCAATAGATCTTCAGGAACAATCGGCAGCAGGGTCCCTGGAGTATAGCAGTTGAATTTTTCTTCGTTCACTTCACCGACTGCGAATACCAGATCTGACGTGATATCACAATATTGCAAAAGAACATTGCCCTTGGTTGAAGCACCTAAGGCCGCAACTTTTTTATTTTTGGCTTTAGCATCCTTTAAAAATGTCAAAAGCTCTCTTTTGCTTTCTTCTGCTCGTTTTTGAAAAGCAGCATAAGGCTCAACGGTATCGAGACCAAGAGCTTCCTCTTGGGCGAGAATATCTTTTACGACAGAAGCCTCTGCACGAGGGTTCGAAGTTTTTGTAGCAGTGACCGAGAAGCTTCCTCCGTTCACTTCATTAAACTCAACGTCGATAATTTTTAAATCTGAACGATCAGTAATCCATTTAATTTGCTTCAGGCCATAGTACTCGAGGTGCTCATGGCAAGCTGTATCGTAGGAGTTCATTTTCAGCATTGTCGGCATGTAGCTCTGTTCGAAAACCCAGATCCCATCGTCGGCTAATATTTCAGCCACTTCTTGGGCAAATTTTAATGGTGCCTCGAGGTCATAAAACATCGAAAAAGATGTTACGACTTTGGCTTTTTTCGACCCGTAAAGCTTTTTGTAAAGCGATGATGTAAAAAAGTCGGGAATTAATTTAATATGATCTGGATAGAAGCTCTTAAACTTTACACCGGTAGGATCAATACCCACAGCATTGACGCCGAGATCATTGTAGAACTTCAGTGTTGTACAATCGTTGCTACCGATATCAACAACGACATCGCCTTTGTCGAGACTCACAAGCGAACGTATTCGATCTACTTTTTGTTTAAGATGTTTCACCATGCTGGCGTTGAGTCCAGATCTATAGCCATAATTTAAGCCATACATTTCGCTAAGATCATAAGTATGGGCCATTTGTAAAAGGCCACAGCATTCTTTTTGTCCATGGCATTTCACTAGGTGGAGAGGGCCACGAGTGATTTCAGCGTTTACATTTTTCGGGAAAACCCCAGTTAGAGTCTGTTCGCCGAGATCAACTAATTTGACGAGGCCTGCATTTCCGCAGATGCGGCAATTTTTTATAGCTGTATAGCGGTTCATACGGGGAATGGCTCCATTCAATTAAATTTGAAATCAATTAAGAGCAATCTAATGAACCGGCTTCAGAGTCAAGCCCGACCCGCCGGGACGCATGTAACTCATGCCGTTTTTTTCATCCATTTTTGGCGGCCAAATATGATTTTTTCTGCAATCCACA
Source organism: Bdellovibrionales bacterium (assembly GCA_043735865.1). GTDB lineage: Bacteria > Bdellovibrionota > Bdellovibrionia > Bdellovibrionales > UBA1609 > CAYHVK01. The sequence continues at coordinate 1,128 of JAYTDP010000308.1, read as the reverse complement.
TTGTAATAAAGCTTGAACCTTTACTCGTCGCTAAATCATAAAATCCAAGCTTTCCCGCCCGATTGAAAAGACTAAAATAAATCGCAAGAAGACTGTTAAGGAAGTGGCAGGGTATAAACGTTATCAGCCGTGCAGCTATTTTTATCGGGCCACGCAGTCGAGGAGCAAGTAGCTGATGATACTCCGCTGTCGAATAGATACCCATCCCTCGGTAGTAGATCAGGTATTTTAAAAATCTTTTTAATGAGCTGGAACAAACAGTGTCCCTGGCCACAATGCTGATCTCATGAAAGGAATGAATTAAATCGGGCCATTTTATCATCCAAATTTCAAATCCGCGAGCTGTCCAGAGCGCATTTCCATAGCGGATTTTAATTAAAGGTTCGGCCATAACCATTATTGGACCGGTAAATGGTTTTTGGAAGATGACACCGAAATGAACAAACAAAGTTCCATAATAGGACTTGCGATCCCGACTGTCCCATTCAGACCTCAGTATAATAACGCATCCAATAAAACTTAAGCAGGCACCGGCGAGAGCAAAGAAATCATCTTGCTGAAGTGGCGAAAAAACTCGGTCCTCATCAGATTTAATAAACTTATCCAGCAGCTTTGATTCGAAAAAGCGGTCATAGACGGTGGCGTTTAATATAAGCAAGGAAGGGTTTTGCTTTAAGCGAACTAAAATTTTGGAGATGGTGTCGGGAGCGATGACATCATCGTCAGTCATAAGCCAACAGTATTTTCCTCGCGCATATCTGGTTGCCTTATCAAAATCTTGATCGATCCCACCATTAATTGGCTCTTTAAAATAACGTAAGTTTTTGTGTTTGGCGGCAAGCAAACCAACAACTTTTTCAGTTTGGTCTGGCGAGTTGCCGTCTAAAACGATAACTTCCACATCTTCGGTCGTCTGATCAAGCAATGCTGTGAGGGTTTCTTCAATGAAATCACCCCGCTTAAAAGTGGCGATACAAATCGAAAGGAATGGGATGTTTGTTGTGTCCAGTGGCCACTCCTACAAATATCTAACGCTTAAAATTTCGAATCTCTCTTAAAATCTCATCAATTGTGGCTTGGTAAGTCATGAGTTTCATTTCTTGCTCGCTCGACACCTTATGAACTTGG
>JAYTDP010000307.1:0-1906 GCA_043735865.1 Bdellovibrionales bacterium | reverse complement strand
AACACAGCTTCGTAATCGACTCCGAAAGTATCGATAAAACTATGGCGCAAAGACAATGGGTTTATGTAATGGCCCGAGTTAATTAAAAAGAAGTGGTTTGCCTTATCCACTCCATATTTTTGCGCGAGATAGAGTTGAATATAAGCGCCGACGACATACTTTTCGCGACCGTAAGGCCACTGTATGTGATCGTTCATGAGGCGTGACGGATTCACCTTGCCCGCTTTTAACAGTGATAAAAATAGGGCGCGATTTTCACCGCTATAAAGTCGGCCGCCGTTTCCAAAACGGCCTTCATTGAAGGTGGCATTCCCTTCTAAGATAAAAGTGGGCAGGAAAATATTTGGCGCGAGCATATAAGTAAATGGAGGGACAACGTTCGGAAGCGGATTGTGAAAAGCACTTTTCAGAAATTGCGAATACTTCGATTGTTTTACATCTGTTTGGTAGAGATGCGACGTTTCGTGTGCGAGTAGCGTATTCAGCCACGAGGCCGATGAAAATTCATCGATCGCTTCGGCACCGCCGCCATAAAAGACTGTGAAGACAGATGGGTAGACCGTCGCAAAACCATTTGCGATCTGATTTCGAGGAGACGCAAGAATCAAATAGGGTTTTTCGTCGAGCTTCCAAAGAAATTCTTTTTGATAAATGGTTTTGATCGCGGCGTTGCGAGCTGCAAGTGCTTGAATGAATGGCCGGTACTCTTCGGAATAAATAAAGCGGTACGAATTGTCATCGTAAACGAAGTATTGCTGATCCGAGGAGACCGTAAATGCTTGCGCCGAATGAATTGAGACAAAACACAAGAGGCCAAAGAGAAGACGTGATGATGCCAAGATGAGAATCTCCTAAAGATCTATAGTGCCAATGAATGTTGTACAAAAGAAGAAGATAGGCGCACGATTTCTCCTCGGTACAAAGTTCAACAACGTGCGTCTAAGCGTTGAAAATTATACCCTAATTGAAAAATTCGCTGATGTGCGCTATAAGAATCTCATCACCATTCGTGAGACCACAAGAACTTCCCGGAGGATACGTGCTTAATAATCAGTCTGACCTGTTAAACCGCCCACAGATTCAGGTTCCGAATATACAGGTCAACAAAATCGCTCTCGATAACCAAGAAGACGACCTCCTCATCATTGATCAAATCGAAAATATTCTTGAGCTTCCAGAAGAACAGTACCCACAGTTCACTTTAGCGAAAAACAAAGCCCGCTTTCTGCGCATGCTCAGCTGGTACAAACAGCGCGAGACGTGGCTTGATGTGGCGCCTCTTTCAGGTGTCAGCAAGCTTTTTAAGCAACAGACAAAAGAGCTCGAAGGCATCCGTTCTCACAAACTTGATTACGAGATGGAACTAGAGACCGGCACTTTAACGCCGAGCCAACGTTCTTATCGCCGCGATGAATTGAAAATGTGTAAGGTCCACGAAAAAATGGCCGTTCACTTAATCGCAAAAATGCAGATCAAGATTAAATCGGGTCGTCGGTAATCGAGCCGGCCCGCGGGCCGTCGATAGGATCGCTTTTTCGCATGGTCATTTGGTATCGAACATTTTGGAATTAAAAAAGGGAGCCCTGAAGCTCCCTTTTTTATACGGTATTTACGAATTGGTCAGTTTTCATTCCGGCCCATTTAATCGATTCAAAAAATATAAACATATTTAGTTTTGTCGCCTTGCAACTACCTCCGGCGGTAGTCGCGCTGCGACACCTGCGCCGGAGTTTTAATCCGGTGAGAGGTGGCGAAATTAACCAGCAATCAGTTCCCATCGTGCTGAATGCACGCTGCCTTGGATCACGTGAACTTCGAGGCGGTATAAAGTTTCTTCTGCTTCCGCAGTTGTCTGGTCGTCGAGAACCATGACATCCATCACGCAAACGTCAGTACCGAGTGCACG
>JAYTDP010000306.1:0-4774 GCA_043735865.1 Bdellovibrionales bacterium | reverse complement strand
ACACGTCAAATAGTTTTTGTTTGTTAGCGTTTGCATTAAAACATTTTACGGAGTCAGTTCCGACGTCGGAACTGCATCTAATTAATCACTGGCTTCAATCGCTTGGCTTGGATAACAAAGCTACGGCATATGCAAAGTTAAAACGCCAACGAAATCAGGTAAGGCAAAACCATACCTTTGCTGCAGGGAAGGATGCGCCCAACAATGGCAGACCAAAAAGGCTCACTACTAAACTAGTAACTCAACAGAATGGAGTCGCCCCACACTGAACTGGCGCGACTCCATCGAGCTCTTTCGTTACCCTCAAAAATGAGCAGCGCGCTATCAATTGGGCGAAAGAGCTGACAACAGCCGATAACAGCCAAGAGAAACTTAGACCAAGGCCGTGTGAATTCTCATTCTGAGTCGGCCGATAAGATCTATGATGAAAAAAATGCTTCGCCTTTGGCTCTTCGCACTTTGCTCAACGCTCACGATCCGCGTTCATGCTTCAGTCATTGACGCAAATCAAACAAAATTCGAAAGCCCCACCCGCCCATTTATATCGCAGAATTATAAGGGGAAGATCTTAATTTATCCTTCACATGGGCCCACCTTCACCCTATAAATAGTGTCATAAGAGGACTCTATCTTGCGCTTCGACTTCAACGTTTTGCCGCGTCTCAAGGCTTTCATTTCAAATTATGCGCTGATGATGGCTCTTTATACACTCTCACGCGCGCTTTTCTTTATTCTTAATTATGATCGATATAAATCAGCCGACTCGGCGGGAATTATCAACAGCTTCCTCTATGGAGTTTATTTCGATAACGCCACTGTTGCGATGCTGATGCTCCCCATCGCTCTGTTGTTTTTCATTCCACTCAAAGACTTTACTCGTGCCGGCACTCAAGCCTTCTTTAAAGTTTTATTTTTGATTTTGCAGTTCCCGATTTTTGCTCTGCATGTTTGCGATTCCGAGTATTTTAAATTTACCGGCGCCCGCATGACTGTCGGTGTATTTGCCATGACGAGCGACATCGAAAACCAATTCATTCAGTACGTCATTAACTATTGGCATATTGTGATCGCTTGTCTGATTGCTCTCACTATCTTGTGGAGATTCTATCGAACCGCTAGCCTTAGACCTGAGTCTGGTCTGCAACATAATAATGTGGTGACGAGGCATTTCGACGCGAAACATATTTTATCCTACTCACTCTGCTGGTTCGCAGTACTCGTGTTTTCATTTTTATCAATCCGTGGAGGATTTCAAAGTAAACCTCTTCAACCCAATTATGCCTTCGTCGTCGCCGATCAAAACCTCGGCATCCTTGCACTCAATTCAAGCTTCACAATTTTAAAATCGAATACCCGCGATTCACTCAAGCGGGCTCAACATTTTACGACCGACGATGAGGCTCGCTCGCACCTCTTAAAACCTATTTTTACCGGGCCGCACATGAATGGGGCCAAAGAACCGCAAAACGTCGTGGTGATCATTATTGAAAGCGGAGCCACCGAATTCTGGGGGGCCGCCAACAAAGAAGGCTACACACCGTTTTTGGATTCTCTAGCGAAGAAGGGTTTATTTTTCCGTAATAGCTTTGCAAACGGTCGCCGGTCGATCGAAGCCCTACCTGCAATTATTCTTGGGGTTCCGGCGCTCATGGAACACCCGCTTGCAAAATCACGCTACCAGTTCAATGAGTGGCATGGTCTCGGCGAAGCCGTTCGAGAAAAACATTATGATACAAGCTTTTATCAAGGTTCAGAAAAAGGCAGCATGAACTTTGATGCCATCGCGAAACTCGCCGGAATTCAAAATTATTTTTCGCTCTCAGAATATCCGAATAAAAAAGATTATGACGGTTTTTGGGGGATTTTCGACGAGCCGTACCTGCAGTATTACGCGAGTGAACTGTCTAGAAAGCCTGTCCCGTTTCTTTCGGTGGTTTTCACTTTAAGTTCTCATCAGCCATACACAATTCCCGAGCAGCATCGAGGTCAATTTAAAAAAGGGCCCACGCCAATGCACGAAAGCATCGGGTACGTCGATTATTCCATTGAGCAATTTTTTAAAAAGTCTGAAAGCGAACCATGGTTTAAAAATACTTTGTTTATAATCACTGGTGATCATACGCAGATGTCCCCATCGATTACTTACGACAGTGATTTGGGTCGTCACATGGTACCGATTCTTTTCTATCATCCTGGGGGAAAGCTCGATCCCGCCAAGACTCAAAAAGTGGTGCAACATGCTGACATCTTACCTTCGGTGGTCGACTATCTCGGTATCAATCCCGAGAAGACCAATTCATTTGGCCATTCGATTTGGCAGGACGATCCAGGCCGCGCCATTTTTTACCAAAATGGCATTTTGTATTTGGTTCGCGGTCCCCACGCCATTCGCTTTGACGAGAACAGATTGCAAACTTCCTATCTCTGCTTCACCGATCCAAACAGCGCGCGCGAATGCGCCGTCGGCAGCGAGATGCCCGCTAATGAAGCCTCGTCTCTCGACAATGAAGCCAAGGCGTATCTGCAATATTTTAAAAACGGCATGATCGGCAATTCGCTTTATCGTTAAATAATTCGCTTTATTGTTAAATGACGGTTATTTATACGGAATGCGACTACCTCCGGAGGTAGTCGCATTGCGTAACAAACCCCACGCTTCTCACAATTGGAACGTGCGATTGGTTACTAAAGCTGCGACCGTACCAACAAAACCACATAATCAGTTGCGCGCTTCCAAAGCGGTCGCTTATGCCAAAAATCGTATGAAACTCGGCGAGAGTGCGAGAGGTCCGTTTCAAAAACAGCTTTTTGGGCCATCGCAAACGCACGGTCATGCACATTCAAATTGGCTTCGTCATTGATACGAAAAGAACGTGAATCAAAATTGGCCGAACCAATACACGTCCAGATATCATCTACCACCATCAGTTTGCAGTGAAGCATCGACGGTAGGTATTCGTAAATTTCAACACCAGATAAGATTAATTGGCCCCAGATTGCGCGCGACGCTTTCCGAGTTACGCGGCTGTCAATTTTTGATCCGGGCACCATAACACGCACCAGAACTCCCCGTTTGCTAGCCTTGATAATCTGCCGGATCGTATATTCATCAGGTACAAAATATGCGCTGGCGATATCAATGGATTTTGCAGCGGCCGCGATCGAATATAAGAATAGAAGCCGCAAACTACTGGCCCCTTCGTCGGATGAGCTCATGAACATTTGCGCAGTGACTGGAAAATCTCCCGACTCAAAATTCAGATCTCCTTTGAGGTCCGGAAAATAATCACTGCCGTGTGGAACCCCCTCTTGCGACATAATCCAGTTATCGCAAAATGTGGCTTGTATTTGTGCGACGACCGGGCCCGTCACTCGGTAGTGGGAATCTCTCCATCGCTTGGCTTGAAGTCCATTGCCGAGCCAATCGTCGGCGATCCCGACTCCACCGATAAAGCCAATCCGACCGTCAATTGTCATAATTTTTCGGTGAGTCCGATTATTCAATCGTGAAAGGGTGTACCATCGAGGCGGATGATAGAAGTGAACTTCGACTTTGCACTCATCGAGACGCCTTAGCAATTTTTGGTCGAAATCCTTCGAACCCAGCCAGTCGACCAGCATACTCACTCGCACGCCTTCGGCTGATTTTCTGCATAGCATGTCGGTAAACCGTGTGCCCACTTCTCCGCGCCAAAAAATAAACGACTCGAGACATATAGAGTGTTTCGCCTGGGCCATCGCCTCGAGCATGGCCGGAAATATTTCGTCTCCGTTTTGAAGAGGGCGAATGCAATTGCCCGGAATCAATTCGCCACCGATAAGAGCGCTAATGCTGCGCTGAAATTCAAGCGACTCAACCGAGTAATCAGTTTTTATTTTGAATTTTACTTTTTTGTAGGGAGACCACAGATTCACTAAAAGTAGTGATAAAAATCCGGCCCAAAAAAAGAGAGCAAGCACCCCAAAAGACATCAGGGCTGCAGTTCAACACTTTCCGGCCTCTTTAGACAAGCAGATATGGTAGCAAAGAGCTCATCGAGATCGATCGGCTTGCCTATGAAACCAGCAATGCCGGGCGTTTTACGAACTCCGTCGGTGCGGGATGCGGTTGTAATGATAATTGGAATGCTGTTTAAATCGGTGCGCTCATGACTTTTTATCTTTTGAAAGAACGTGAGGCCGTCCATCACGGGCATCATGAGATCCAGCAATATGATCTGCGGTATAGATGTAGAAGCCTGCAAAAAATCGAAGGCGACCTGGCCGTTTTCGGCGGTCTCTACTTCATATCCTTCGGAAAGCAGGACTTCTACGATTCCGTTCCGCACATCCGCGTCGTCTTCGACAACGAATACTTTTGTTTTCACTGTTACTCCGAAGTCTACTGAATCGTGACCGATCCAGGCGCTATAGCATTGCCACTTATCTTCACATCTTTATCCGCGTCAGCGGCAGCACGCTTATCAACGGCGTTCAATGCCGCCAGACAAATTGTCTCGGCAGGATTTTGACCGACAGCGGCCCCTGCTTCTACAAACTTCGCTTCTTGCAAAAATTCAAGAAATTCAGCCGGACTTTTCCAACCGTCAGCTTTTCCCGCCATCGCAAACCAAGCATTCCCTTCGACTGGCAAAAGCGCAATGTGCATTTTCTCGGCAACTAACCAAGCCGCCGCGATGTCTTTCGAATATTTTAGGAGTGGACGAACCCCAAGCGGAGCCTTCTCATGCAAAACCTTTTTTACGACGGTGACCTCAAAGCCAAATACTTCTTG
>JAYTDP010000305.1:0-8974 GCA_043735865.1 Bdellovibrionales bacterium | reverse complement strand
TTATTCATGTTTCGCTTAAGCCAAACGAAACGACGGTCTTTGTTTTTAATTTTCTCAACAACGAAAAGCGGCGACCATCCCATCACTTTCGCTAAGCGCTTCGCAAAGCCGTGTTGGCCTTTGATAATTTTTGGGTCCGCGTACATTGAGTAAGTCGGAATAGTGACCGCGAGTTCTTTGCCGTTACGATCGTAAATTGTTCCGCGTCGTGCGGGTAACTCAACGAGAGTTCGGTAGGTCCGTTTTTGGAGTTCGGCGAGTCGGCTATCCGGAAGAATTTGAAGTTGGGCGGCGCGAAGTATAAGAGCACACCACATGAAGAAAACGGCGATCAGGATGAAAACAACTCTCGAATTTTTCAAAGTTCTCCTGTGGCCGTTATTGTCTCACTGCTATCCGCTCGCCGGACATATGAATAATTTGGCTTTGTTTCGCAACGTTAAGGGTTAATTTATTGAGTGCAAGACCGCGAACTCGCTCAGGCCGAGTCACTTGCGCGTACTCCATAAGTTCGAGACGACTTCGATCAACCATGGCTTTATATTCGCGCGATTGCTTGAGCACGACGTATCCGACTCGGCGGGTTTCCATTTGCAGGAAAACCAGCGCGAAGAGGCAAAAAATAATGATCATGACGCTGAACAAGGGCTTTAACTGGTTAATCTGTTGTCTGCTCATACTTGTTTCTCTTTCGTTTGAGAGTTCCTTTTTCAAATACACGTAACTTCGCGCTGCGGGCCCGCGGATTTTCTTTTTTCTCGGCCCATTCCGCTTGAATTACATTTTTGTTAACTCGAACTCCCAAGCCGTTGTCTTCAAAAGCTCGGAATGTCTCTTTAACAATTCTATCTTCAAGAGAATGGAATGTAATCACTAAAATTCGTCCGCCATGAACTAGAGATTCAAGAAATTTGGGCAAGACTTTTTCGAGTCTCGTGAGTTCTTGATTCACATGAATTCTTAACGCCATAAAATAATTTGTCGCGGGGTGAACGCCTTTGACTCTCCACCCATCGGCACTCTCGATCAATTTTGCGAGCTCGCCGGTAGTCGCAAATAGTTTCTCTTTGCGCCGCTCAATGATTCGACTCACGACTTTCGGCGAGTGGTAGACCTCGCCATAAGTTTTGAACAGTTCAATTAAACTGTCCTCGTCCCAAGTGTTTACGATATCGGCGGCGGTTTCAAGGCGTGTGTGATCCATGCGCATGTCGAGAGGACCGTCGTGATAAAAACTGAAACCCCTATGACCTTGGTCGAGCTGTGGAGAACTGACGCCAAGATCGAGTAGCACTCCGCTCAACTTGCGACCCGCGAGCGGCACATCAAAATCTGAAAAATTCGCACGCGCAACTTCAAGGCGTTCACTTTTCATCACGTCCGCATAAGTGGCTTTAGCAAATTCGAGGGCTTCATGGTCGCAATCAAGGCCGAGAACTTTTATTTTGGGCATGGCCTCGAGCATAGCCATCGAGTGCCCACCGCGACCGAAAGTGCCGTCGATAAACAGACCTTCGATTTCATTTAGCGGTGCCGCCGACTTCACGACACCCTCGAGCAATACCGGTACGTGAGTTTTTTCGGACTTCGGAACACGTTTCACTTCTTCTCCTTTTTGTCGGCATCGTCGAGCGAGACCGAGAGAGAAGCAATAACGGAGTCGAAGTCTTTTTTAAAGCTGTTAAATACTTTATTCCAATTTGATTGATCCCAAATCTCGATGCGATCGCCCATTCCGACGACGACGATATTGCTTTTTGCTTGGGCAAATTGTCGAAGATCGTAAGGAAGAAGAATGCGCCCTTGGCTGTCGATTTCAACGGGCGTGCCGCTTGCGAGATAGAATCTTTTGTAGGCTTGAACTTCGGGTCGAAACTCCGACATCGTGTCGAGCTTCTCTTCGAGAATTTCCCATTTTTTTTGCGTATACACGTCGAGAAAAGGTTGGCCTTTGTAGAGACCGTTGGTAACGACTAATTTTGTTCGCGAGCCGAATGTTTCACGCAAGAGCGTCGGCCACGCCATACGGCCTTTGGCATCGAGCTTAATAGAATATCGACCGCGAAACTTTTCAGTCATCCTGACCTTCTAAAAATGAAGCCCATCCATGGGCTCCAAAGGAGACATAAGAGTGATAAAGTGACGATTTCTCTTCACTCCACTTTTCTCCACATTTCTCCACTCTATCGCATAAGCGTCCCGCGTCAAGGCTTGCAAACTCTTATTGGACCTCGTGCCGGAGCTTGTTACGATTTACACATGATCACTGATTGTCCAAGATGCGGGTTCTCCCAGCCTAAAGATCGTTATTGCGCGAACTGCGGTCTCGACATTGATCACTTTAAGCCCGTACCTGAGCCAAAACTCAAAGCTTTAGCCCAGAATACTTTTGTGCAGATTACTTTAGTCGCAGTCGTGGTCTTGGCGCTGGCGAGCGGAATTTATACCGCTCAACAAAAAGCAATTCAGTCGCAATTGGAAACGGCTCATAAGCAGGAAATGCAGGCACCTGCGCCGACGACCACACCAGTCGCAGATGAAACGCCCGTTGCGACGCCAGCTGCGGCAACCACAGGTCATCGCTTAGGTTTGCGGGCTGCCGCACCCAGTGGAATTAGTGAGGAAGAAGCCGCTGCCGCCGTAGCGAATGAAAACAAAGCATGGGGCGAAGGCGCTTCAGAACTCGCGACCGACACAATCGGCGCAGTTGGGGCTACCGCGAAAGCTGCCGGAATGGCCGCTCCGCCAAAATCACTCAGCGTTTACTTTCTTGAAGTTCCGCAAGCGACAATTGATCAGCTGGCATCAGAAAATCAAATTCTAAATGAACAGGCCGGAGTCACTTCGATTATGATTGCAGGTCAACCCAGCCCGAGTGCACTTGGCTCGAACATTGTTTTGCCAGGGGGCGGAAGCCGTGCGCTCGAAACAAATAAGAAGGTCGACCTGAGGTTCATGAACCCAACCGGCACTGGAATGCAAATCGAAATCAACCACACCTATCACAACGATCAAGAATTTGAATTAGATGTAACCGCGCAAATTCGACTTCGAACAATGACAGACCAGAATACTTCTGACACCGGTGTAAACGGTAAATATACGATTCCGAAGAATGCGACGCTCTTAATTGTCGGCATGGTGCCGAGGCAGCCGGTTGGTCAAGAAGATCAAAGTTATTTTTCACGTACGCCGCTAGCCATCATGGCGTCTCCGCAGTTTCAGAGCACTCAGTCACAATTTGTGGTCGTCATCCAACCAAAATAGTAGACAAAAAATTCGAATTTTAGAATGATTCTCGCCTGTCAATGGGGGGCCAAGATGACGGATATTCACGCCAATTTTTTTTCAAGACCTGGTTCAATCGAAGTCATTTGCGGCTGCATGTTCAGCGGCAAAACCGAAGCGCTCATAACGCAAATTCGGCGCGCCGAAATCGCAAAACTCCGCTATCAAGTTTTTAAACCGGAAGTCGACACACGATACTCAACAGATGAAGTGGCTTCTCACAACAAGAGCCGCTCCCCTGCCATCAACGTGAAATCCTCACTCGAAATATTGAAAAAAGTCGAACCGCTCACCGAAATCGTCGGAATTGACGAAGCGCAATTTTTTGACGACCAGATAGTGAAGGTGGCTCAAAAATTAGCCGAAAATGGCAAGCGAGTCATCGTGGCCGGCCTTGATACCGACTGGAAGGGCGAACCCTTTGGCCCGATGCCACAGCTTTTGGCGGTCGCCGAGATTATTCGAAAGCAATACGCTATCTGTATGGTTTGCGGGGACTCTGCGACCCGTACCCAACGTATTGTGGCGGCCCAAGAGCAGTTCCTATTAGGATCAACTGACTCTTACGAGGCCCGATGCCGTCGACACTTCGATCCTACCCTCAGTATTCGTATGCAGAGCGTTCGCCAGGGCGAATTAAACTTGCCTTTGAGTCACGTTTAGAAGAAAAAAATAACCTATGGATACATTTCAACTAAAAACGCTCATTTCTGAAAAAGACCTTACTAAACGAATAAAAGAAATGGGCGAGACGCTCACCGATAAGTTTCGCAAGAAACAAGTTGTCGCAATTTGCGTCTTAAAAGGTTCATTCATTTTTTATTCGGATCTGATCCGTCACGTCGAATGTGAAATGGCTTGTGAGTTCATGGGACTATCTAGCTACGGACACAGCGTGAAAAGCTCGGGCCAAGTCAAGCTCACCATGGATATCAGCCAGACTCTTGAAGGCAAACATGTTTTATTGGTCGAAGATATTGTCGATACCGGTCTCACGATGAACTACTTGCAGAAAATGATCGAACTTCGTAACCCGGCAAGCGTAACTTCAGTCACGCTACTTCATAAGCCGGATGCAAAAAAAATCGACTGTAAACTCGATTTAGTTGGTTTCAAAATTCCGAACGACTTCGTTGTCGGCTACGGTCTTGATTACCAGAATATGTACCGGCATCTTCCGTACATCGCACAGGTTGATAACTTAAATTAGTCTATTCATGGCCCATGCGCGGAAGTAAAATCTTTTGCCCCGCGCGAATTCGCTTTGGGTTGTCGATCCCGTTTAAATCCATAATTTTATTCACGCTGATATTAAATTGCGTGGCGATACCGCTCAATGTTTCGCCAGGTCCGATGACGTAATTCTCGGTACCAGTCGGCGTATCGTTCTTTGCAATCACGAGAGGCATTTTGACCATTTCGGATTGGACTTGCGCAATCTTCTCATTATTTACACGGAAAAAATCGCGATCATTGAGCGAACCATACCCGAGCCAAAAAGTACGGCCCAAGTGCGGGTTTAAATCTTTTGCTCTTGTCTCGTTGCCATCAAACCATGCCAGTAGTTGGCGTTTTGAAATATTTCTCGTCGGCTTCACATCCACCGCATCAAGCGGCGAATCCCAATATAATTTACCGAAATATTTTTCTGCATTTTTTTCGGTGTGGACCGCGGCCAGAAAGCTCGCGAAAAAATTAGCTGAAGCGAAACCGAATCGGCCGTTTCGTTCGTCGACCAATTCTGAAATCTCTTCGGTGTTATATTTTTTAATCATTCTTTGAACGCCAGTCGGTCCATGATTCCAACCCGTAACCGCCAAGGGCCATTTCTGAAGCATATTGAAGTTAAGTCTCATAAGGCGGGCCGCAGCAACCGCCGCCTTGATAGGATCATTTCGCTCGTCCGATACTGAGCTGATACGCAGAAACTTTTTGCCTGTGTAGCGCATGAACTGCCATATACCGCTCGCCCCGACTCTCGAGCGCGCTTTCACATTAAAAGAACTTTCGACGAAAGGGAGACGCGTGAGTTCAATCGGCAATCCGGCTTGGGCAAAAATTTTCTCCATCGGCTGCAAGTAACGGCCTGAATAGTAAATCCCCTGAATGAAACGATCCCTCTGACCAAGCTGAAAGCGTAGACGTCCTTTTTGGGCCGCCTCTTTGAATTTATTTGTCTCGTCGGAAGTGGAGAACATCTGCCAATACCGAAGGTCGTCGCCGGTGAGGCCTTCGGGAGATGCGACTCCCGCTAGTTTCAAAAGACGCTCTTTGATCGCTTTTTTCTTATCGTCGACAAGCGCACGGCGCGCTTTCTGCTTCTGACGATCAGTCAAAGAGGAGTCTTTCATGATTGAACGGAAATCGACCGTTTCGTAGATTGCGGCGACGTGACGGCTATCGTGAAGCACACCTTCGTCCGTCGAATATTTTGTGTAAATGTCGATCCAGAACTGGACGCGAGATTTCATCGCTTCGGGAATATCGAAAGTCGTGGCCTCGTAGCCGAGAGCTCCCACTTGCTTCGTATAATCGGGTGCGGTCCATGGTCGTTTTTTTTCGTTTAGGCTTGGGGCCACGACATCTTTGTCCTCGGGAGGAACGGCGGCATCGTCACTTTTAACCGTTGATGTCTTGTCGACAGCTGCAGCCGCCGCATCAGCAGTTGCTTCACTTAATGGAGATTCGTCGCTGAGCGCGGCATCGAGCTCTGCATCGGGAGTTGCGCCAGCCACCATGCCGGCAGTGACGATGCAAAATCCGAAGGCTATAAGGGATCGGTATCTCGTTAAATTCATTCCGTCACCTCCCCTTTGTTTTTCGACAAAGCAATCAACAAGCGATCGAATAAATCTTTTGATTTGGGCGATTCAGAATCGGTCCCATTGTATAAAAATACGAATGTCATCTGCTGCTCGTCCTCACGTCCGAGGAAGCCCGCAAGGCCCGATACTCCCGACAGGTGACCAGTTTTTGCTCTCACACGCGCAAAAACTGGTGAGTCACCCGGGCGGCGCTTTAAAGTACCGTCAACGCCTAAAATAGGAAGCGAACTCAAGTATTCCGGAAAAATTTTAAAGTTACTTTTCACATGCGACAAGATTTTAAACATGTCCCCGGGTCGTAAAGCATTCTTTCGTGACAGACCAGAGGGTGAAAATAAATCGAAGTCTGTTATTCCGATACTTCTCACGTACTCTTTTAAAATTGAGACACCTTTATCCATCGTGCCTTGCCCGCCTGTGACTTGGGCTGACAAATTTTTAGTCAAGATCTCGGCGACGTAATTATTTGAGAATTTCATCATGTCTCGCACTTGATCGGAGACCGGTTTACTTTTCGCGCTGGCGAGAACTTTCGTTGAAGCCGGCATTTTCCCAGATTTAACTTCGCCCGACACCGCAATGCCTCTTTGCTTAAGAAACTCGCGCAAATTATAACCGGCCCACAAGTCTGGCTCGGTCACACTTTTGTAGATCACGACTTCGGGTGTCTCAGTTCCAATGTTACCACTCACGACAATTTCATTATTTCGCCGAGTCGCCGTAATCGTGTTTTTGTTACCGCTAACAGTTTTCGTGTTATTGACGAGCTTTAAGTAACTGTTCACAGGATCAAGATACACGCGCGCTTTGCCGTCTCCGGGGCGAACGTAGATATTCACGGCCGACCAGTTGAAGGTCATTGCGCCTATTGGCGCATCATAGGCGCGATCAACGCGTTCGGGATCTCGGCCCGCATCGTAGCGAATCGAATCAAAAAACGAGTCGTCGACGATAAGGTTTCCCTCTACCGCCGTGATATCGTTTCGTACAAATTCATTGACTAAAAACCACATCGACTCAGAAACAAAGCCGGCATCGCCGCCGCCTTTCAAATACAAGTCGCCCTTGAGCACGCCGCTCTTGATTTGGCTCGAACTATTGAGTGTCGTAACAAACTGATGGCCGACCGGCATTTTTTCTAACACCGCACCCGCCGTTACAATTTTGGTCAAAGAAGCTGGGATCATCCGTTTCTCAGCGTTCAAAGAATAAACGGCATCGCTCAAATCGCCGGACAATCCGACAACTAGACCTAGACGTTCTTTCGGAATGTGGCTGGAAGCGACAATTTTGTCTAGAGCCGCTTTAAGATCGCCCAACTCTTGAGCGGGCTTCGCTTGTGCCAAGCAGCCCGCAAATAAAATCAGAAACAATGTAAATGTAGACGTAAATTTAGAATTAAAAAGCATCTCTAAACGCTACCACCACCCGCGTTTTTGGACCAGATTTTTATTAGTCCTGAGACCTCGCCGTTTCTCCCATGTACGATAATTGCTGATGAAACGTCGCATATGGTTAGCTCATCTCTCTGTTGTCTTTGCCCTTATAGTAGTGGATCAGTTCACTAAATTCCTCGCGCTCAAATCAATCGATTCTCTCAAATTCTTCGGGCCGTTCGGAGTTGTACTTCACCAAAACCCCGGCGCCATGCTCGGTGCGTTTTCGGATCTGCCGCCCGTATTGCGTATCGTCTCGCTTTCGACCGGCGGCGCATTTTTATTTTTTATTTATTTGGCGCTCCAGTATTTAATTCCGCAACCGGCGCGAGTTTTGCGTTTCGGCATGTCGATCTTGCTCGGCGGAATCATGGGGAATGTCATCGACCGTATTTTAGTTGGATCAGTAACGGACTTCCTCTTGATTCGTGCAATGGGTCGCACAACTCCCGCCTTTAATTTCGCGGACGCGGTTCAATGGCTGGGATACGGTATGATCGTTTACTCACTTATTCGCGACGGAAGTGTTTTTTGGCCGGAAAAGGAATTTCGTAAACGCATTTGGATCAATCCGCACTTTCAAAGAAAATATGTCGGGACGCTTTTAGCGCTTGTCGCGGGCTTCACGGCCATCATGGGCGTTTTCTTTTTCACGTATTTGAAGGTCACTATCGATTCACTCGTCATTGGGTCTCCGCAAATCGTAGAGCAGAAATTTCTCTATCCATTCTTAATCACCTTCGGAATTATATCGGCCGGATTCGTCTTGATGATTTTTATTCTGGCACGAATTCTTTCTCACAGAATTTCCGGCCCCCTCTATGCTTTTGAAAAATACATCGAGGACCTTCTCGACGGAAAGTCTCGCGCTTTTCGGTTACGTACCGGGGATGAATTTAAACACTTAGAAGAAGTCGCGATGAAACTGAAGACCCGTTTCGAAGCGAATGTCCCCCCGCCACCTCTGGCGCCGGTAGAACCTACAGAGCCGCTCCAGTAATCCGTTTCAAGAAATAACGTTTCGGAACCGCACCCGGCTCATCTATCGCCACTAAAAAATCGTCGTCTAAGCTTCGAACCAAGCCCACTGGCGTAACCGTTCGGCCTACGTTGGGCCGCGATCCGCCCGCGTAAATAATTTGGAGATCGGATTTCTTCTCGAGGGCCTCGATCACTTTGCCTAAAACAGGATTTGCGCGCAGATCGTTAATCGAGAATTGCGACCATGGAATGTCGCCGCCTTGATGCACAAAGATCTCGGTGATCCGCGCTTCGGCACCGGCACGTTCAAAGTTTTTTAAGCCCAATTGCAGACATGCTTTTGCATCATCCAGAGCGCGATGGGCGGCACCGCCGTCAATACCCAGAAGCTTCACGAGAGTGGCCAAGCGATGATTTTCTGACTCGGGGAACAACCGGCGCGCG
>JAYTDP010000304.1:0-4863 GCA_043735865.1 Bdellovibrionales bacterium | reverse complement strand
GACGTATCAGTGTGAATGGCAAGTTTGCGGGACGCAAGTTTTTCCTCATGAAATCTCCTGAAAATGACGAATTGTTCCACGTGGAACATTATGAATACTCACTTTTCAAGTTATGTAAATTCGCGTTTCTTTGCCTAATGCTTATGATTCCAGCCTGCAAATCTGAGGATCCCGAGCCAGAAAAAAAAGATCCCATATACAATGACCTTTTAAAGGAAGAAACCAACGCAAAAACTGCTGCTAGTATCGAAACCAAAAAAATTGACGAGCTGACAAAGGAATATCAAAAGTCGGAAGTACGCACTATTGAACGAAAGAGTGTTGCTCGCGATATCTCTACCTCCCAAGAGGCACTGCGAAAATACGAACAGCAGATTGAGTATTTTCGAATAGCGCTTATAAAGAGAAAATATGAAGCGCAAACTAGTTATAAAAGAGCACAGGCTGAGGATAAACCTTGGCCGGACTCCAAAGAGATTAGTGCCTACCTTCAAGAAAAGAAGATGTTAGCAGTTTCGCGAAATTGGAACATTCGGGTTCCTAAACCATCAAATCCAGTTAATTCGGTTAAATTAAAGGCTGAGCCTGAAAAACCGAACAACGAGTATTAATGTTCCACGTGGAACTATTTTCGATGGGTCACAACAATAGAAAATTGAGGCCCGTGCTCAGGTAACTGATAATCGCCCAAGTGATAGGGCTCCCAATATGCCATAGCCTGAGACGGGATTTCCGCTACTTCAGCCGCCCACGAATCGCTCTTCAAATGAAAAAAATCGCAGCCGGGCGCACATGCTTTTCTGGCCATTATCATCAATTTAGAAATTGAAGCCAGACCGCGTGCCATCGCGCATTTGATGGACTCATCTTCGAGATCTTCAAGTCGTAAGTGAGCCACGTGGATGTTTTTAAGTGAGGCTTTTGACGCTACGTGTTTAATAAACTCACATTTACGGGAGTCCGCGTCAACTATGTTAACCCGGACCTTTGAATTCAGCACCGCAAATACTAACCCAGGTATTCCGTTACCTGACCCTACGTCGTAAATTTCATCACATGAACTCGCCCGCATAATCTTACGACACGCCAAAACCCCATCGGCGAAATGCATCAGGTCGGCATTTCGCTCAGTCCGAGGCGAGATCAAATTGATCTTACCGTTGAATTTTATCAATTCAGCGTGATGGGTCTTAAGTTGTTGGAGCTGATCCGCTCCCAGATCCGGAAACCACTCGGGGAGCCGCCAGTTCGCGGAATCTACGGTTTGCACTTTTGCGAATTTCCTTTGCCGAATATTTTCTATCGGCGGATTTCAAATATATCAGAAGTGCTTGGATTGCTGAAGGGTTTACGCCACTGATCCGCTGGGCCTGGCCGAGCGACATTGGTTCGGCGCTTTTTAATTTTTCAACTTCCTCACGAGAGAGTCCAGCGACCTTTGCGTAATCAAGCGTCGGCGGAATTTTCAAGTCTTCAAGCTTTCGAGTTTGCGCAATTATATCGACCTGTCTTTTTATGTAGCCAGAGTATTTCACATCTATCTCGACAGGTTCCGATATCAATTCATCGTCTGGAACGTCGAATTCAAACATTCTTAAACTAGAACTGGTTATCTCCGCACGCCTCAGTAGATCCGCGTAACTTATCGGTTTAAGCAAAACAGGTGAGCCGATTTCTTGCAGTTTTAATTGGGTCTTCGGGTTCGGGACTAGTTTCTTTTCATCTAAACTAGATCGATAGCTTCGGCGTCTAGAAAGAAGATCAGAATATAACTCTGAGGTCGCTGAATCGACCAAACCGATTCGCATCGCATGCTCACCTAAGCGCTCGAGATTGTTATCTTCTCTTAAAACAAGTCGATGCTCCGCACGGGAAGTCATCATCCGATAAGGCTCACGCGTACCCTTCAAAACTAAGTCATCTATCAAAACACCGATGTAGGCTTCGTCTCTTCCGAGAATGAATGATTCTCTCTCTAGAATTTGAAAAGCGGCATTAGTGCCTGCCATTAGTCCTTGCGCAGCTGCCTCTTCATAACCGCTAGTCCCGTTCACTTGTCCCGCCATAAACAATGATTTTATCGCGCGAGTTTCGAGCGTATGCCGAAGTTGTTGCGGTTCGATGGAGTCATACTCGACCGCATATCCCGGACGAATTAATTTTACATTTTCGAGTCCCGGCATAGTCCGCAAAAATTCATACTGGACGTCTTCAGGCAGGCTAGTCGAAATACCTTGTATATATATAGAGGGGTTGTTCAGCCCCTCGGGTTCAAGAAAACTTTGGTGCGATTCTTTGTCGGCGAAGCGGTGGATTTTATCTTCAATGCTCGGGCAGTACCTTGGTCCAATGCCTTCGATGGCACCTGAGAACATCGGACTTTTATCGAGGTTCCGTCGAATGATGTCGTGAGTTTCGGAAGTCGTATGAGTAATGAAACATTGAATTTGCGGAAGCTTCAAAATTTTTGGGCTTCGAAAACTAAACGGAATAAACTTTTCATCGCCATTTTGAGGCTGGAGTTTCGTCCAGTCGATACTATCGCGAAATGCGCGGGCAGGGGTGCCGGTCTTGAGCCGCAAAACTTCGAACCCAAAGTCTCGAAGCTGATCTGAAATTCCGATCGTCGATTTGTCACCGACTCGACCTCCCTCAATTTGAGTGAGCCCGAAATGCATAACTGCGCGCATGAAGGTGCCGGTTGTAATTACAACTGCTTTTGACCGAATCGAAATTTTATCAACTGTCGTAACACCTATGCATTGAGTGCCATCTAATATCAGGGACTGAATCTCAAGCTCACGAACGGTGAGGTCAGGCAAATTCATCAACTTGTCAGACATCGTTTCGCAATAGAGATCCTTATCACATTGCATACGCGAACCGCGGACTGCCGGACCTTTGCTCGCATTTAATCTGCGGAATTGAATACAATTACGGTCGGCGCCAACGCCGATCTCTCCGCCTAGAACATCGATTTCTTTGACCATGTGGCCTTTGCCCAATCCACCGATAGATGGATTGCAGCTCATGTACCCCATACGTTTGATATTGTTGGTGGCCAACAAAACCTTAAGACCTAAGCGTTGCCCGGCAAGCGCAGCTTCAATTCCCGCGTGTCCTGCTCCTACAACTATGATATCAAAAGTATCGCTCATTTATTTACCCAAACAAAATTCAGAAAAGACTCGGTCCATAACCTGGTCATCAAACCGTTGACCAAGGACTTCAAAGATATTCATAAGTGCAGACTGCACATCGGCGATAATGAATTCGGGGCTCGCATTCGACTTTTGATTTTCGATGCCTTTCGAGATGTGTTTTAAAGCTTCTGATAACAATTCAAAGTGTCGCGCATTTAATATCACGCTGCTCTCTTCGCATGAGCGAGCGAAGAATTTTTCTTCAATGTATTTTTTAAAATCCTCGATGCCAGCTTGAGTCTTCGCACTCACGCGAATCACCGGCGAAGAAAAATCGACGCTGCCCAATTTATTTTCGAGATCCGTTTTATTAATCAAATAAATAAGGCGCTCCGCTGAAACGCTTTTTATCAATTCGTTATTGGGAGGGGCCTCTTGCGACTGGTCCAGCACGTAACAAACGAGATCAGCTTGTTCAATCATTTTGCGAGAACGATCCATCCCAAGATTTTCGATTTCATCAACTGAATCACGAAGTCCCGCGGTATCAATCACACGAACTATGTTTCCGGCCACATTTAATTCGGCTTCTACAAAATCGCGAGTGGTGCCAGGCTGCGCTGAAACAAGTGCGCGATCAAATTGAACAAGGGTATTGAGAAGGCTCGATTTGCCCACGTTGGGAGCGCCCACAAGAGCAACGCTTAAACCTTCTTTGATAATTCGGCCGGCGGCATAGGAGCCGACGAGTTTTACAATTCCATCGCGAGCTTTTTCTAGCCGCGAAAGACTTGCGGAATTATCTTCCGTTTCAATGTCTTCGTGAGTGAAATCTAAACTCGCCTCGAGGTGCGCGAGAGTCAACGTCAGTTGATCTTCGACGACTTTTAATTGGGTCGAAAGATCACCTTTTAGATGCTGCAAAGCCACGCGTGCTGCGTGTGCTGTTTTGCTTTCGATCAAATTGAGAACGCTCTCAGCTTGAACCAAATCAATACGACCGGAAGAGTAGGCACGGTAGGTAAATTCGCCGGCCTCCGCCATCCGCGCGCCCACACTTAATAGTGCTTGCAGAACCATGTCCGCTACCGCAGGACTGCCATGAATAGAAAATTCGATCGTCTCTTGCGACGTAAAGGATCGGCCTTCTGCAAAATATGTCACGAGAGCTTCATCAAGAATCTCTTCCGTCTTTGGGTCCACCAAATGTCCGTAATAAACCTTATGAGATTCGATTGAGTCTTTTAAGAATGGAGAAATTTGTCGTGCAACTTGAAGTGAACCGGGCCCGCTCATTCTGATCACCGCTAAACCACCCCGCCCGGGAGGAGTGGCCAGCGCACAAATTATCTCATCAATTTCGAGATAACGAGTCATACATTAGACGATCTCAGCTTCTACCTGTTGTTCGTTATCGTTCTCGAACTCTGCAGTCGCTACGCCGCGCTCATTTTTAAGCGGGTAGATTTTAATTTTTTTGTAGAGCCCATCACCGACAGAGCGGCTCTTTACGCGCGCATCAGTCGCAAGGTGTTGGTGGATGACTTTACGGTCGCGTGGAGGAAGCGCGCGGAAATAAACAGGCTTTCCTTTTTCGAGAGCGACAGCTTTTAATTTTTCAGCCAAATCAACCAGCGTTTGGTTGGATTCTTCTCGATAGCCGGCATTATCAACAGAGATAACAACGCGCTCATCGGGCATTTGGTGCTGAACTACGCGA
>JAYTDP010000303.1:0-5528 GCA_043735865.1 Bdellovibrionales bacterium | reverse complement strand
GAGAATCAGCCGGCGGAGCATATCGAGCCAATTTAAAAATAGCGAAATCATAGAGGATTATCGGTTTTTTTAACGATTTCCGGAGCGGTCCCTAGGTCGGGTTTCGAGGGTGCGTTCGACCATAGTGTCGAAAATGGTTTCGAGTGACAGTTGAATGTCTTTACTTTCGAGCAAGCCATAGGCGCGGGCGATCGCTTCGAGTGTCGCTAAACCTTCTTCAAGGTGCTCGTGCCTGAGTCGATATCGCGAGGGAGGGCCGGCAGGTAGCTTGATCCAGCGTATTTCTTGAAGGGCTTTCTCTCGTTTTCCAATTCGGGTTGCTTGGCGCCAGCTCCCGTCGGGAACAATCAGCCGCGGATTCTTTAATTTCGAAACGAGATTTTCGGTTAACAACTCCGACCGATCACTCAACGTCAAATAAACTGGTTCTTCGTCAGGCGCCCACAGCGTATCAAATTGAATCGGTTGATGTGGAAGTCCCCGTAAAACGACTTCGCTTTTTTTTAAAGACAGATGAGCCAGGCGGGCCGTATTAGTCGTTTTATAGCTCTCGCGGTGATGCATGAGAACGGTGAGGCCGACTCTATTATCAAGGCTCGGAATGAGTTCACAAATACATTTTTCTTTGCGCATGAGACAGCGTTCGCACCGTCCTTCATAGATGATGGGTTTGTCATTTAAGAATGTATTTTTAAGAATGGGCGTTTGCGACATTGCCGACTTTATAGGCTGAATTGCGCTAAGGGGCAAGCCCCTCATCCCGCCACCATTTTGCAATGGACGGGCAGGGCTCGCTGTTTCGATTGCCGCCGCAGAAGCTTCCTCCTGAGTGCATGACTCCCGCAGCCTTATTGATAAATGTGTTGTTCATGTCCGTACCACCGTTAACCGGCGTCGGAGACACTAAGTATGGGAACGTGAGTTCCCGAGTCGACCAATTATGACATCGCATACACATAGTCAATTTGGGCACGACATCATTAGTGAAAGTAGCGGCGCCCGCTGCTGTGCCAGCGAAAGACGTATAATTAAACGGAGTGTTCGAAAGAATATTTACGAGAGCCGCTGTTTTGCCGTACACGAAAAGCGGCCTTTGAGCTCCGTTGGCAAAAGTGGCGGGTAGTTGAAATTTAAACACGTGTCCATTTTCGGGTCCAGAGCCTGCGCCATTGGCCGTATATGTGCCGACCATCGTTCCACCATTATCGAAAGCTTTGTCGACATAAACAACCACTTGGATCGCAGTTGTCGCCGCTGTCGGATCAATCGCCCAGCCGCGAACTTCTCCGAGAGACGTCACATAATTTATTTGTCCCGCAATGCCGTCGGTAAGAAGTGGATTTTCCATCATGATCCAATTTTTTACTTCTTTGCACGGAGAAACCGAGCCCTTCGCGTCGCCCGGACACAGATTGCCCCCAGCATGGCTGAGGAGGCCCAACATTTTATTATAAAGTAAATTATTGGTTGAACTGACGGCGCCTGTGAGTGCGTATGCTTTTGCATTCGTGTATTTATAAATAGCATCGGTTGCCACGGGGCCGACCGCATCACGCGGGAAAGTCACGTGACAGGCGACACATTTACTGCGGAAAAGCGGAACGACAGTGTTGGTGAAATAAGCCGAAGAGGTCACGATAGTCGCTGTGCCTGGAACAATCACGGGCGGTGATGTGGGATCGCTCGATGACGATTCGGCAAGGCCATCGCCCATCGTTTCAAAACCTTTTCCGCAATTATTAAATAAAAAAAGAACCGAGACTCCGAGAAGGGAGGTCAGAATGAGTGCCACGATCTTTTTTATTTTCTGATTCATATACGTCCTAGTTTATCGAAACAAAATTATCTTCTTACGTCGGCCGCCGTATTCGGCGCTCCGTCGAGAATCCAATCGCGAATCCGGTCTTTTTCTGGCTGCGTAAGTGGAGCCGCCTTCGGCATTAGGCCGCCATCAACTTGTTCCCAAAGATAGCTATCGGTCAGTGACCATTTGCTGACGATCGGTAAGCCCGAGACTGCAACACTACCGACGACGTTGTTGTATACGGTTAAATTTAAACCGCCCGAGTTGCCGTGACAGCTGGTACATTTTGCCGCGAAAGTCCCGCCGGTTCCTGCCAAAGTAGCGAAGACGGGAGGATCGAAAACAAATTTCGCAGTTTCAAGTAAAGTAAATCCGATTTGGATATCCATTGGGAGATTGAGCGGTCCAAGATAAGAAATGGCACCGCCCGCACTTCGCGTGAGTTGACGGCTGTTGTTGTTTGCAATATTTGGAATGTAACGCTCAAGTGTGTAGAACGTCGATCCGCCCGGCACCAATACACCTTTTATTTGTACGGCGATGCCTTTAATTAGCGCCGTCGATGTCGGGTTCGCATTTACAAATCGTGGATTTCTAAATTCGAAAAGTCCTTGGTTGTTTCCGAGGTCGGTGACAGATGCCACCATTGAAAACGTTCCACCTTCAAAGGCGTTTGCTCCATTCACCATTTCGCTTCCGGTATTCCAAGTCATTGTGACTGGAGTGCCTGGCGCAACCGTAAATGGTTTTGCTATGGTAAATTTTGACGGAACCGGGATTGTCTGAATTGTTCCTTCGACCGACCCAGCAGCCAAAATACAAAGATCGTAAGCGGTTTGTGCAGCTCTCCAAGTTGGGCGAAGCGGGTCGGCAGTAGCTTTGAGAGTTGACCCGGTAAATCCGGCTTTGTGAAGGGGTGCATCGCTCGTTGCGTACTCATAAACGCGGGCTTCCGTTTTATCGAGAAAAGCATTGTAGGCGACGCCGATTACCTTTGATGCGAAGAATCCGCTACCGCCGGCGTTTTCGTGGCAGGGAACGCAGTTTCGTTTTGCGAACGGATAATAAGTATTTGAAAAAGCGCGCTGACGATTGATTTCACATTTCGCTGCAGCACTTAATGTGCCGCCGCCCGTTGAACTAGACGATATAGAGCTATTGCCGATTGATTCGAATCGACCGTTTCCGCAACTGTTAAAAAGAGAGGGGATTGCCACGAGGCAACCTAATAGAACTATATTGATTAATTTCTTTTTCATTTATTCCCCTCAAAAAACGTCACAAGTTCAAAGCGTTAAAACCGCAAGCCCCCTCGCGGGTTTAACGATTAATAATTTCCAATTCGTCGCACTGCTATTTTTTGTGCGGCAGTTAAGCGACCTGGCAATAAATTTTCAAATGAGGCAGCATCTCCGCGGAACAAGCAATAGTTATAGAAGAGCGCCGTCTGACCAAGTAGAACGTTCGACGTTACCTGGGTTGGATCGACACGTCCGTTCTTCCCAAGGTCGCTGCTGTTCACTACGCCACCAATTGTTGGAGCGCCGAGAGTTTTAACACCAGCCGGATCATAGAAAAATACAAGGCTGCCGCCGGAGCAATCGCCTTGATTGTCGTCGTTGTCATATTTGTCGGTCGGAGTACCGCCGCCGTTCACGCAAGATCCGTTCATAGTGATCTGCACCATCATCTTCTTGCCCAAAAGGGCCGCAGTCGCGATACTTTGACCGACTTGCTTCGCAATTGCGAAAGCACTTTGCTCTTGTTCAGTCCGGTTATTGTGAGACGCATGCTGATCGTGATCGCCAATGTAAATTGCGGCGCCCGCGGCATTGCTATTGGCGACATTATATACCACGAGCGAATTGACATCGTTGTTGTATGTTTTTCCGCCTGTGTTGAGCGGTTGGAAGTTATTCCAAATCGTCGAGAGTTGAGCAGACTGGGTCGCAGTCTTTGGATCGACGCTGCCAGTTCCTTCATCTACATTCTTCACGTTTTGGCCTGTTGCACACTCGATGAGTTTAGCTGCGTTTTCTCCGCCGCTAATTCCCATGATCTTAGCTTTTTGAGTTGCGCTCAAGCTTTCAATCGTGCGAACGAGTTTTTGTTTTTGAGTTTGGCTGAGATTGTTCAATGCTCCCGCGAAGCTCACCGCATTCGTAATACTTGCAAGATTCTGCACTCCAAGTGGGGCAGCCGGAATAATATTATATGCTGATTGCAAATTTGGGATTGTGGCGACGTTATTCCGTGTTTCGGTCGTAGCAATAACGCCCATTTTTTGACCGCTTTGGCCCGAGGCCGCAACGAGTCCCATAATGCTATATTGAAAACTGCCATCTCCATTATCTAACCATGGCATAACGTGAGCAGTCGTGTTCGCGCGGATTGCTGGCGTCGTGGCCTCCATCCAGCCGGCATAGAATCCTGCACCTGCGCCGTTAACGGTGTTGTTAAATAATTCAGCACCATTAGCGAAGGCATCAGTCATAAATGTCGGGGCGGCACCGAGTCCGAGTCGGTTATAATTTGAAAGCGGGCTGCCGTCTGCGGCGCGCGGAGTAATATACCCAAGAGGATGCGTTCCGCCCTCGATATGAAAGTGAACAAACGGAACTGATTTGCTCGCCACCGGAGCCGGGCAGTCGAGAGTCGCGCCATAAGCAGGTTGCAAGCGGTTCATTAATGTTTCGAGAGAAGGCCCGAGCAAAGTTACACTTGAAGACCAAAATCCAATTTCGAGGAAATCGCGTCGAGTGACGGGGCGCTTGTGGTTGGGACTTGCTTTTAAATGTCTCTCAAGTTTCTGCTCATACTCAATATGATTCTGCTTGAGCGCAGCCTGCACTTCGAGCTCATGCTGTTTTTGGTCCAGTGTTGTCGTCTTGTTTCTGCGTTTCATAATTCCCCCTGCACTAATTTCTAAAATCAAAAAAATAAATTACTGTGAAAGTCCCAGAGTCGACGATGCCATTGCCGTACAAAGGTAGAGCATCGCTTCACGCGTTTCGACGGCGTCATTATTTGGATCATCTGCCATACTCGCTTTTACGTCTGTAAGTAAAAGTGTATCTTCAGCAAGAGTTTCGTTGTCGCCATAGAGTCCGCGCGCGAGACGCCGAATTGTATCTTTAAGCGAAGTATCGGTAAGTGAAGTGGATGCCGCGTTAAGATCGACGGCATTGAAAAAGAGTTTCATCGTTGGGTTCGCCTGCTCGTAAGTGATGCGATCGAGACAGCCGGCTGCAGTAAGGGCTGTGGCCGCAAAAACAAACGATGAATTAATCGCCGTCGGTTTACCGTTTTCTGACAAAGACCCTTTCTGATTTAAGAACTCCCGCGCCATATTTGTGACCTGACCGGTGACCGTTGCATCTAAATTGAGCTTGCTCATGAGAGAATTATAGAACGAAGTGTAAACGGCGGTACCATAAGTTGGAGTACCTGGCTTAAAGACCATGCCGTCGATATTGCCTGGAACAGTTGTGCCGGGCACCGAGACGCTCGATTCGGATGAGTTATTGTTGCCACTCGGCGAGAAGCCCACACCGCAACCGAAACCGACTGCGACGATAACGACCGAGAGTGAGAATAAAACTGCTGTCGATTTAATTAATTTCATGTTTTTCATATTTTCCCCAGTCCAGTTTTACGTTTATTTACCAGTACAAGCGTCGTCGGTTACGACTCGCTCAAACAACCATTTGAGTTTGCGATTGCC
>JAYTDP010000302.1:0-3436 GCA_043735865.1 Bdellovibrionales bacterium | reverse complement strand
GAGTCCCGAAAACGTCTTGAGGCCCTCTCCATATTCGCTCGCGTCGAATTGCGAACCTTAGAAGCAAATTCGATGGTCACGAAAAGAACTCTGATTGTCAGTGTCACAGAAGCAAATCCGGGTATCTTTAAAATCGGCTTTGGCATTAATAATGAACGCCAACTCACACTTCGAGGGTTTACCGGAGTTTCATATAATAATATCCGCGGTACGGCGCGTGCCGTGTCGGCCCAGCTCAATATTCAGAACAATGTGATCGACTATAAATATCCGGAGTATCTTGCTTCTCTCAGCTACCTCGAACCATTTTTGATGGACTCGAAATTTCGCGGGCGCGCCGTCTTCTCACGCGAGGAAAAAGTAAATCGGTTTAAACAAAGCGCAACTCTTACCGAACTTCAAATCCGTCGGACCGATCGACTTTCGTTTACGGCTGAACGTGATATCACATCGCGAATTCGATTCGCTTGGACCGCCTGGAGTTTGGAATCCCTTAAGTATTTCGACGTTCGCGATAGAGGGCCATCGTTCGACAACTCTCAACAGTTAATCGCGACGGTCGGCCCAATTTTGGATCTGGATTTCCGTGACAATCCGTTCTTGCCGACTCGCGGGACATTTTGGCGTATCGAGGCCGAATATTCAGACCCTTATTTAGGTAGCTCGGATAAAATCAATTTCGTACGGACTCAAGCTACGGCTTCCCATTATTTGCGCCTTGGATCTCCGAAATTAATTTGGGCCAATTCTATTCGCGGTGGCTACGGGAAAAACGTGAGTAGCGAAAGCGGCTCGGGCATTCCGGATTCTTACGCATTTTATCTTGGCGGATACACAACTCTACGAGGTTATGCTGGCACACCTGAAGATCGTGTCCCGAATGAGCGTGAATTCGATCCGGACAGAAACAACAAACTGGTTGTTGAAAACGAAACGAATTATTATTTATTGAAATCGGAAATCCGGTTTCCGCTCTACGGAATTATTGGTGGAGTCCTCTTTACCGATGTCGGCGAGGTGCGCGTCGAGGGTGAGAGCTTTAGGCATCCTGTTAAACAAACTTACGGTTTTGGAATTCGCATCAACACTCCAGTCGGGCCATTGTCTCTCGACTATGGTCGAAAAACCAGATTTGATCGATCTGTCGACGAATCACCCGACCAAATCCATCTCTCAATCGGAACTTTCTAGACCAAGACCGCCCAATTTTCCACCCGAAAATAACCGAAGAGTCCTTCTGGTACGTCCGACGTAGGGGGATCTTTGAAGAAACTAATATTATTTGTAATCACCGCCGCAACTTTGTTTAACATCGGGTGCGCGGACAACTCGGCCCAGAGCAAAAATAGTGGTGATAAGACTCAAGGGTCATACAATGCCAAAGTTATTTACGGCGATGACAATCGGCTTGATTATTACCAGGTCACCGATACACGGATGCAGTCATTAGCCGACTCCACTGTTGCGCTTATGCGTTCTTCTGAGTTGACGCCGGTCACTGGTTCGAACTCCTTTAAATATGACCCAACTACGTTTGAGCAATCATTTTCTCTTTGTAAATCCGAACCATTTCGCGAACAACTGTCCACCGCATTTTGTTCGGGATTTTTGGTCGGCAAAGATCTCGTGGCAACGGCTGGGCATTGCATAAGGTCGGCAACCGATTGTTCATCAACTAAATTTGTTTTCGGTTTTAAAATGAACGCGGTTGGCGTAAATCCAAATGAAGTAGATGCGAGCCAGGTCTACGGCTGCTCAAAAATAGTTCACACGGTTGTTGAGATGGCGGGAAAAGATTTTGCTATTGTTCAACTCGACCGTGAAGTAACCGGGCACTCGGTGCTCAATGTTCGCCGTTCAGGTTCTTTGCAAGTGGGCGATGGAATAACCGTTGTCGGATATCCTTCAGGCATCCCAGTTAAAATTTCAGGCGGAGCAAATGTGCGCAAACTCGAGCCCAATTTCTTCGTTGCGAATCTCGACACCTATGGCGGCAATTCTGGCTCGGCCGTATTTAATACGACGACCGGCGATGTTGAAGGAATTCTCGTTCGTGGCGAAACCGATTTTGTTTCGCAAGGTGCTTGCCGAGTTTCGAAACGCTGCACGAATGTCGATTGCCGCGGTGAAGATGTGACTTTGATCGCTGAGACTCTCGCGCATATTCCGCTCTCGACGACAGGGGCGGTTAAGCCGGGATCATCGGCGCCGATGGTGTTTACAAATGGCGTTGCAGTTGTGATCCCCGACAATTCATCGAAAGGTGTCTCGTCGACTTTGATTGCGTCAGAGTCTCCGCGTGGTCGCAAAGTAAAAGTAAAAGTCGATATCACGCACCCGTATCGAGGTGATTTGAGTGTGGTGCTGATTGCTCCGAACGGAAAAGAAACCGTCTTGAGTAAACGTGCCGGTCGTTCTGCACAAAATCTAGTGGGAACTTTCGGTGGCGATTTGCCGGCTAGCGGCTTGGCTTCGTTTTCTTCCGTCGTAAACGCAGGAGTCTGGACACTTAAAGTGTCTGATCATGCCCGCCGTCACACGGGCCGAATAAATTCTTGGTCATTGGTATTTGAGTAAAAGGCACCTTTTACTCTCTCTATTTCTAAAGGCAGTTCAGTAACTGCCCTGCCGCACACGCTTTTTTCACGGCGCTTCCTGCAGACGACCACATGTTTTCGCTAGGCGAAATCACGGCTAAATTAGATGCACCTGTTTGTTGCGCGACATTTCCACTCCCAATGACTGATGACATCGAAACCGATCTTGCGCCTGACCCGTCAGCATATGAGATTGGGCTTGAAGATGGTGTGCCGGTGTTTGGTCGGTCTCCGTCTCCATTTCCAACTGTCGAACCGGCTGCTGTTCCGTTGCCCGCATTGGCTGATCCGCCGCCTTGAACAACAACGCGCCCTGCAGAATTTGCTTTACAGAGTGGGTCGTTTGGATATTTTCCGCATGAGAGCGCAAGCGCATCCGGTGTTCCAGATGCTAAACACGTAACTGCTTCTGGATCTTTGTTGCACGAGGCTGGTCGAGCGGATTTCCATGTGCAAGCGGGAGACTGCGCGATCATGTCGCCTGATTGCGCACAGTAAACTTTCGCTTCCGCGTAGAGACAGTAATTCGAACCATTTCCTTCGCCCGCGCAATAAGCAGCTTCAAACGAGCGGCATCCGGCGGTATTCCCTTTTTCACCTTGGCAGAGACTCAACAAAGTCGATTTACATGATGGATTCGTCACGTGTTCTGGAGAGAAGCAAGTGATCTCTGCGCCGTTTGCATCTTTGATAACGCCATTGGCAGTTTTTGCGGCGGCGGCTTTTTTGTCTTCGGCCGATTCTTCTTTTTTCTTGTCGCCTTTACCTTTGAGGAGGTACATCGCGCCTGCTCCGACTCCGGCTGCTGCTACGTATTTCCAGATGTCGCCGAGGCCTTT
>JAYTDP010000301.1:0-5227 GCA_043735865.1 Bdellovibrionales bacterium | reverse complement strand
TCAAGGTCTACCAATATTTGACCTCGCCAGAGAATTTGAAAGAACAACTCGCCGGCCTTGTGACCGTTGAGCTGTTGAACCCCGGTATCGAGCCAAAGATAGGGTCGGAGTTCCTCTTTCAGATGGAGCGTTTTGGCGTGGACTATCCGATTCGCTTCGTAATTGAAAAATACGTCACGGGCCACTCTTTCACATACAATCAGGTCAAAGGACTTCTTGCGTCATGGAGGCACACGATGCGATTCGAAGAGAAAGACGCAAACGCCACGCTCGTGACGGATTTGGTGGAGTACGAAGTTCCGTTCGGAATCGTTGGCCGCATGGTCGATGACTTTTTCGCCCGCCGTGAAATGCGTAAAATTCTCGAATATCGTCTGGATAAGACCGACGCGCATTTTTCAGGCGATGTGTTATCGGTAGACACAATTCAAAACGCTTGAGCAAATAGCTTTTATCTAAGGAGTTACAAATGGAAGCATTGTTTACGCAACAAGGTATTTATTTTCTTATGAAGTGGGCCCATTTTCTTTCGGGCATTACATGGATCGGACTTCTTTACTATTTCAATTTTGTCCAAGGCGGCTTTTTTGCAGAGATCGACGCCACAGTTAAAAATGTCGCGATTCAAAGACTAGTCCCACGCGCTCTTTGGTGGTTTCGATGGGGCGCGGTTTTCACGTGGCTCACCGGTTTTATTATGCTCATGATGTGGGCGGGACAAGTTGGCCATGCTGAATTTTTCTCGACTCCTGCGGGTGCGAAAATTTCAATCGGCGCACTCATGGGCACGATCATGCTTCTGAATGTATGGGGCATCATATGGCGCAACCAAAAAGTTGTGATCGCATCGGCGAATCAGATTTTGACGGGCGGGGCGGCTTTACCTAACGCAGCCGCGGCCGGTGCGAAAGCACTTTTGGCGTCGCGCACGAACACCCTCCTTTCGATCGGGATGTTATTCTTTATGGGAGCAGCACGAAATCTCCCCAATACTTTCGATGGCGGGTCGCTCGCCGGATTTTGGATCGCGATATTTGTTGTACTTGGACTTGTTGAGTTCAACGCAATCAAAGGCAAGCTCGGACCGATGACGACAGTTAAAGGCGTTATCAGCTGTGGTTTTGCTTTAACTGCCGTTCTTTTCATTATTATGGAAGTTTTGACCTAATGTTTTCGCGCTTCTTATCTTTCATTCTTGCGGTTGCACTATTGGCGAGTGTTTCGGGCTGCAAAAAAGAGAAGCAAGAAGCGTCGAGCGAACCGCCGGCCACGCGTGGTCGTCGGCTCTACCTTCAATATTGTATCGCCTGTCACAATGGAAACCCAAAAGAAGATGGCCTTGTCGGGCCATCTAACGCCGGATCTTCTCTCGAGTTACTGCGATCTAAAGTTTTGAAAGGCGAGTACCCACAAGGCTATACTCCAAAGCGCCAAACACACGCGATGATCCCGATTCCAACTCTAAAAGAAGACGAAATCCAAGCGATCCATGCCTATTTGAATTCTATTTAATTATTTCTTTTCGCTTTAACGAATTTTGCAGTGCTTTCATCGTGTCGAGCGAAAGCTGACCCATTTTTTCGAGCAGAATAGCTCTCAATGCTTCTTTCGTGTCCATACCTTCATAGTGCAGATAGTGGTCGTAGGCGTTCGCGGTCGCGACAATCATAGGGATGATTTCAATGTCGCGCTCTCTTGTCTTATTTAAGCCGCTTCCGTCAAGAAGCTCCTCGTGCTGCTCTATAATTTTTGGAATGAGTGGGTGATAGAAATAGTGCTCGCGAACTTTTGCGGCCCCGTCACGCGCGTGGCGAGAAAAAATTAAATATTCGTTATGAGGCAATTTTTTAGCTGGATAAGCGCGGTCGAGGTTGTTTGTCGAGTGTTCGAGATCATGAAGAAGCGCGCCGACGATCATCGGCCCCATATCGGATGGCTCTTTAAATATTTTCATCTCTTCTGCTATGCCGATCGACAAAGAGGCGACATTGAGTCCGTGCGCCGCAATATTGCTATCGGTATTTTGGATTTTCATTAGAGCTTTGAGTGCTTGTTCTTCAGTCATAACAAAGCTCTGAAACTGCTTCGCGGCCGACATCAAAACATTGTAGTTTGCGTCGTTAGAGAGGTCTTCCATGAGGTCTTCCGCGGCCCCTTGCAATACGCCCTGGATAATCTGGGCCCGAATGTCGATGTCGTGTTTAGATGCATTCGCGTAGGCGCTTCTCACATTTTCACTCATATAGCTCTTATAGGCGGGCTCCTGCTCACTTATGATGTACATCCGATTAATCTTTTTGCCCTTCAGACGGTCGAGACGGGAATTTTCGAAGCTGTCGCCTTCGCGGCAAAAAAGTATAAACTTGCCCGCAACGCGCACGTAAGCGTCGAATGGAATTGGCTTGTCGCCGCGAAGAGTGCTGACCCGGATGGGGACGTACTTAGAAGTCAAATGTGGCCCTCATTTAACATTATGCTAGAGGAAAATGAACATTGTCGAGCGCCCAATTGCAAAGTTCGATTAGGTCTTCCGTCTTAGGGCTAGGTGGCACGTGACGTTCTAATATGTCGAGCTGTTCAATGCGAAACGTCTCGATATCACGCTTCAGCTCTGTGAGCTTTCGGTTGCCAGCGACAATAAGAGCATTGCGTTTTAAACCATAGGCACGACGCCGTAGTAATGGGGTAGCGCTAAGCCGGTTTTCAATTTCGGAATCAGGACTTTTAAGAATCCACTTTAACTCTTTAATAAGGCCGAGCCGATTCTCGCGCAGGTTATGAACCTCGTCCTGCATCATCTCTTTTCCGTAAGCTTTTTCATTCCAAGGGCAGATCGTCTGGCAGAGGTCGCAACCATAGAGCCAATCACCAATGGATTTTCGCAAGTGATCTTTCGGAGCGTTTTTCGATTCAATGGTTAAATAGGAAAGACACAGGCGCGCGTCGAGAACTCTCGGCTCTACAATCGCCTGAGTTGGGCAGATATCGATACATCTGGTGCAGGTCCCGCAGCGATCCGCGTGGAGGTTTTCCAGCCCGCCAACGGCAAGAGAAGTGAATATCTCCCCGATAAAAAAGAGCGATCCACCTTTCGTATCGATCAGACACGTATTTTTGCCAACCCATCCTAAGCCTGCGCGGGCCGCGAGGTCGCGCTCAAGCACTGGCGAAGAATCAGAGTATGCGGCAAAAACATGGCCGGGAAATTTCTCCTGTAATCTTAAGACGATTCTATTTAACTTTTCGGTCAACCAAATATGGTAGTCATTTCCGCGAGCATAAAGTGCAACTCGTGCATTCTTAAATTTGAAATCCTCCCGAGATCTCACTTCAAATTCACTGTCTGGTCCGTAGTCGATCGCTACGACCAGAGCCGACTGAGCCTGTGGCAATAAACTCTCTGGATTACTTTTTTGTGGAGCATGGCGCACCAGATATTCCATCTCGCCATGGAAACTTCGGCCCAGCCAATCTTCATAAAGTTCAAATGAAAAGGGCCTCTTTAACGGAGTCCAGCCGAACCTTTCGATCCGCTCGTCTTTTAAGAGGTTTGAAACCAGTTGTTGCTCGTCTGCAGTCACAGTAGAGTCAATATTCTCATATGAACTTAAAAGTCGAGATATTTAAAAATGAAAGCGACATTCCCGAGGCGATTCGCTCGACTTTGAAGGTGTTGCACGATAGTGGGCATGAGGCTTTTTTAGCAGGAGGATGCGTTCGCGACGCGCTTCTGGGTCTTAAACCAAAAGATTTCGATATTGCGACCGATGCGACTCCCGATCAAATCGAGAAACTTTTTACTAAGACGATTTCCGTCGGCAAAGAGTTCGGAGTTATGGTTGTCGTTATTGCGACGGCAACCCGGCCGGTGTCGATTGAAGTCGCCACATTTCGAAGCGATGGCGAGTACTCCGATGGCCGAAGGCCCGAGTCCGTGACTTTTAGCTCCCCAAAAGAAGATGCCTCTCGTCGTGATTTTACGATTAATGGGTTGTTTTATAATGTGCGCGAGAATGCGGTCGTGGACTACGTCGGTGGATACGAAGATCTGCAAAAAAAGACGGTGAGGACCATCGGCGATGCGAAGCTGCGGTTCGCCGAAGACAAATTAAGGATCCTGCGCGCGGTACGATTTGCGACTGAGCTGAGTTTTGAGATCGAGACCGAGACAAAATCGATGATCCAGCAGATGGCGCCCGAGCTAAGCGCCGTTTCGGCTGAGAGAATCACTCAAGAGATAACCAAAATGCTAGGCGGGCGAAACCCGGGAACAGCTTTAGCGACACTTTCTCATCTTCGTTTAAGTAACATAATATTTAAAAGTTTTTCTATCTTTGCTTCGCCTCAATTTTTCGAACTTCTCAAATTTAGTTTAGGACTTAACGAAAAAGACTCCACTTTTGGATGGTTACTTTTAGGTTATTACGAATGGCGTTCGCTGGCTCATTCAAATGCCAATATACAACCTGTCCAAACGGATACGCATATTGATCAAGTTATGTTTTTGTTTGATCAATTTCGATTGTCGCGCGATCTCCTGCGAACAATCGAAGCATCTTTAAAGAATTGGGATGCCTTTCATAGTTTTGATACTGCTGCGCTCTTGATATTGAACGAAAATTTTGGGCTCACGCTCTTTCAACTAGCGACGGTTGTGAATATTACTGAGGCAACATTGCAAGGAAAGCCTTTGAACAGTGGGTTCGACTTGTTTTTAAAGCGATATCAATCCCTATCGGGTAGCGATGGCCGCCTCGAAGCACCATGGCTGAATGGAAATGATTTGGCTGCGGCAGGTATACCAAAGGGTCCTGCGTACAAGGACATGCTTCGCGAGGCGTATATGCTACAACTCAATCGAACATTAGGAAGTCGCGAAGATTCGCTGAAGTGGATTAGATCTAAAGTAAGTTAGGCTTAAAAAACAACGGCGCTTTATGGGCGCCGTCATAGTAGATGGAGAATTTTTTAGCTTCGTGATCTAGGGCTTGAACCAGCAAAGAGGGCGGAATCCGCGTTTGTAACCGCTCGCCTGAGTGCAACTTCCAGTTTTATAATCAGTGTTCGACAACGGCTCAGAGAATGGCTTGTTGCAAAGTCCTGACTGGAAATACGTATCAACGCGACATTGAGTGGCCGGATGTTGATCGTTCATTTTAGAAACTTTTGTGCTGTCCGGAGTATTAAACTCCGGCGCACTCGCTTCTTGACGAAGATCTTGGAACAA
>JAYTDP010000300.1:0-2124 GCA_043735865.1 Bdellovibrionales bacterium | reverse complement strand
ACAGAAACCCTAGTCACTAAATTTAACTGGAAGCTCAATCCGCGACCAGCCAGCCACAGAGAAGGTTAATTTATGGCGCAAAATTCAAAACATTTCGATTCAGGCCGATACGATTTTTTAGGTAAAGCAAAATACCTTGTTCCAGTCACAATTCTCTTAACGATTGTCGGTATCGTTTTAATGTTTGCTCATGGGCTGACATACGGAATCGATTTTGCGGGTGGAACTGAGATACAAGTGAAGTTCCAAGGCGCAGTTACATCGGACGAAGTTCGTGAATTCGCAGTGAAAGAAGGGTACTCAGACGCTCTCGTTCAAAGTATCGGCTCTGACAATGAGTTTTTGATCCGTATGGAGTCCCCGCATGGGAAAACCGATGAAGAAACTCAAATCAACATCAATGCAATGGTCAAAAAAGTTTCAGACGGACTCATCACGCAATTCGCCGATAAAAAACCAGAGATTCGCAGAGTCGATTCGGTTGGTCCGGCGGTGGGTGAAGAGTTAAAACGAAACGGCGTTTTGGCGGCATTCTATTGCTTGATCGTGATTTTGATCTATGTCGGCCTTCGATTCGATTACAAGTATGCACCTGGCGCGGTCTTCTGTCTTTTCCACGATACGATTGTGGTGATGTCGGTCTTCGCCATCATGAAGCGTGAAGTGAATGTCCAAACGTTAGCCGCGGTTCTCACGCTCATTGGTTATTCGATGAATGACACGATTATTAATTTCGATCGTATTCGTGAAAACGAAAAGCTGTTCCCGAATGTGCCGTTCTATGATCTCGTGAATCGATCGATCAATGACATGTTATCTCGAACAATTTTGACTTCGGGAGCCACGTTCTTATCGGTTATCACGCTTTATTTCTTCGCAGATGGAGTTATTCAAGACATCGCGTTTACAATGGCGATCGGAATTATCATCGGCACGTACTCTTCTATTTATATCGCCTCGCCACTCGTCATCGCTTATCACGAGTGGGAACATCGCAAGAACACGGCCGCAATGAAACGAGCTACGACAGCTTAAGATTGGTCTTCAATGATATGGCGCTCAAAAGTTGAAGGGTTGCTGCCGGATGCTCCGATTTCAATCCCAGATGCGATTTGGCAGATTCTCTTCGCTCGTGGAATTAGATCGAGCGAAGACATTGAACTCCACCTCCACCCGAAATTAAAAAATTTGTCTCATCCATTTAGCCTCGATCACATGAAAGAGGCGACGGACCGTTTAGTCGTGGCATTTCAAAAGAAAGAAACGGTCGCGATCTATGGTGATTACGATCTCGACGGGACTCCTGGCGTTTCGCTTCTAAAGCATGGACTTGAAGGCTTAGGCTTTAAAAACATCATTGCCGACCAACCACTGCGTTTAGCTGACGGCTACGGAGTTCATTCGCACAAAGTCGATAAATTAAAAGCGCAGGGCGTTTCGCTGATCGTGACGGTTGATGTCGGCATTACCGATGTGGTGGCCATTGCTCACGCCAAGTCTCTCGGCATCGACACAATTGTTACGGATCACCACTTGGCGAAAGATATTCTGCCCGATGCGGTTGCGATTGTAAATCCCAACAAAGGCTCGTGCGGTTCGGGCCTCGGCCATTTGTGCGGCACGGGTGTCGCATTTTATTTAATTCTCGCTCTGAAAATGGCTTTGAAAGACGCGGGTCTGCTCGAGAATGATTTCAATCCAAAAGAACTCCTCGATTTGTTCGCGATTGCAACTGTGACCGATATGGTGCCGCTCACGAAAGAGAATCGGATCCTCGTTAAGCATGGGCTTAAAGAATTACAAACGACTAAGCGCCCGGGCATTAAAATTCTCATGCAGAACCTAGGCATGTATGGCCGCACTCTCGACGCCTTCGATATTAGTTTTAAATTGGCGCCAAAATTAAATGCGCTGAGCCGTCTTGAAGAAGGGCCTCGAGCGCTCGATGTATTTTTAGCGACTGAAGAAAAAGCCTACCAAATCGTCGAAGAAATTTTGGCCGTCAATGAGCGTCGTCAACAACTACAGAAGGCGGCGCAAAGCGAAGCCGAAAGAATTTTGAAAGAAAATCCGACAAAAGAATTTATCTGGGTTTATTCAGAAAAATTTCATCCGGGAGTTGTG
>JAYTDP010000299.1:0-7168 GCA_043735865.1 Bdellovibrionales bacterium | reverse complement strand
GTTGTCGTGGAGGATCCAGCCGAACGTGAACTCCCGCGCCTTGGGTTGATCGACCTGCAAGATCCGGAGACCGGTGAAATTGTGACAGTCGATACCAATTCCCCTTCAGTACGGAAACAGTTCGAGACCGAGTCGGCGAAGCTGCGTGCTGAACGTGATCAAATGCTTCGTAAGTCCGCAGTTCAAAAAATTGAAATCCAAACTGATCAAGATTTGGTCGACCCACTCATCGCTTATTTTAAAGGACGACGACGACGATGACGGAGCCCGTTCCCGCCAAGTGCGATATTCAAATTAAAACGGAGCCGATCAATGTCGGAGATCCTTTTACATTGAGTTGCCAAGGCGAGTTCGGAAAAGCGTTTTCGCCGAACGCGCAAATTATTTTCTCAGACGCCAACAACAAATATAATCTAAAAATTTTAGGACTAAAAAACTCGAGCGCTAATGATGCAACTTTCACTGTTGTATCTTATAAGGCGGGCGAGTTTACAAACCAAGGTTTCGTCTTAACGGATGGTTCGGTCATCGCAAAGGTCGAGAACTTAAATTGGAAAATCCAATCGGTTTTAGAAAAGGGCTCAAAGCCATTTCCGCCCATGGGCCCGCTTGATTTGCGATATCCGAATTCTTTATGGATTGCGATCCTGCTTGTGTTGGCAGCGATTGGTCTGATCATTTGGCGAATAATGAACAAACGCCGGGTGCGGCGCGGCCTCATTCAAGCGGTATTGGGTGTAGGGCGCGAGGATGTGCCTTTCCGTGAACTCGTAAAAGTTCAAAACACGCAAGCCTATTCGCAATTCAGCCGCGATCTTCGCGCCATTCAAAAAGAAATGAATGCGATGAAACCGAAACCAACTGAAGAGATTTGGCTCGAACTTGAAAAAGCGTTCCGGTTTTATTTAGTGCGCGAACTCTTAACGCCGGCTTTTAACTGGAGCCAGCGCCAAGTCCTAAATGATATTAAAAAGAATCATCGTAAAGTTTATAATCGTTGCGCCTTCCAGCTTCGAAAGGGCTTAAGCGAATTTGACAAAGGTAAAGACC
Organism: Bdellovibrionales bacterium; assembly: GCA_043735865.1. GTDB lineage: Bacteria > Bdellovibrionota > Bdellovibrionia > Bdellovibrionales > UBA1609 > CAYHVK01. The sequence continues at coordinate 6,118 of JAYTDP010000299.1, read as the reverse complement.
AAAAGGTGAGCCTATCGGACTGCGAGCAAATGTATTTATTGGTTCGTCAGATAGCTGATCTGATTTATGAAACAAGACGTAAGGTGACTCGATGATTTACCAGTCGCCTTGGGCATTTGGACTTGTTCCACTGATTTTAGCCGTTTGTGCGTGGACTATCTGGAACCGAAGAAAAAAAGCGCCCGCGATACAGTTTTCAAGCGTCAGAGTCTTAAAAACTTTGTCACGCTCGCCGAAATCCGGGCTCAGCTACTTGCCACTTTTTCTAAAAGTCGCCGGTCTGATATTTATGGTTATAGCACTCGCTCGTCCGCAGCAAGCCGACGAAAAAATTCGTCGCAACGTCGAAGGAATCGATATCGTCATCGTTCTCGATATCTCAGACAGTATGCTCATTGAAGACATGAAGCCAAATCGCATGGAAGCATCGAAACAAGTTATTTCGGATTTTATCAAAGGTCGTACATCTGACCGTATTGCGTTTGTCGTTTTTGCGGGTGAAGCCTACACCCGTGTTCCTCTCACTCTCGATTATCCGCTCCTTCTCGACAATGTGGCGCAAACTGAACCAAGTCGAAACATAAAAATGGGGACCGCGATTGGCGTGGCCCTTGCCGCAGGGGTCGGTCGAATCAAAGATTCAAAAGCAAAATCAAAGGTCATCATTTTCTTAACCGACGGAGAGAATAATAGCGGCACCATTGATCCTGCGACGGCACTCGATCTCGCCATCGGGGAGGGCCTAAAAGTTTATTCAATCGGAATGGGCAAAGACGGTGAAGCGCAACTTCCACAAATTATTCAAGACGCCTTCGGTAACAAAATAAAAACCTATCGTCCGATTCATTCTAAGATTAATGAAGAGTTACTCACGAGCTTTGCCGAAAAAACCGGCGGCAAATTCTGGCGCACCGAAACGACCAAATCTCTCGATGATGTTTTCAAGACCATCGACAATCTTGAAAAAACAAAAATCGAAGTTGAGAAATTTAACCGTTATAGCGAATTGTACCAGGGGTCCTTACGAATTGGTCTCATCCTTTTCATTCTCGGTCTTGTTCTCGGCCACACTTTCTTAAGGAGGAGCCCGTGAGTGATTTTCACTTTAATTCGCCTTATGCATTTGCGGCGCTTTGGATTCTCCCTGCTATTTTTTTAGTGTCGGTATTCTTTAATCGTCAGGCGTTCGGCCATCTGCAAAAAGCGCTGGGCAAAAAACTCCTGCCCTTTCTTATGGCCTCGGTTTCTTTCAATAAGCGCAAATGGAAGCTGGCACTCGAAATCTTAAGCGTCACACTTGCCATCATTGCGTACGCGCGCCCGCAGAGCCGCGAAGGCACTCAGAAAATTAAAAACGAAGGTATTGAGATTGTACTTCTCGTCGATGTCTCGAACAGTATGCTTGCCGAAGACGTGAAGCCTTCGCGACTTGAATTGGCGAAATCCGAACTGAAGAGACTCATCGAACTTTCGAATGGAGACCGCTTCGGAATCGTTGCGTTTGCCGGATCCGCGGTCCTACTGTCGCCGCTCACTACCGATCAAGAAGCGATCAAGATGTATGTTGAATCGCTTTCGCCGCTTGCGGTCTCTACGCAAGGCACAGATTTTAAAAAGGGTCTCGATGAAGCACGTGCTGCATTCAAGCGTGGTGGAGTCGATGACGACTCGTCTGGTGTTACCCGCGCGATTATCGTGGTGTCAGACGGAGAAGATAATGAAAAAGGGGCGCAAGAAACCGCTGAAAAACTGGCGTCTGAGGGCATCTTTATTTTTGGTTTAGCAGTTGGGACTGAAAAAGGCGCTCCTATCCCGATGAAGGACGATCGTGAAGAGACCCGAGGCTACCGAAGAGATCAATCAGGGCAAGTCGTCATTACTAAAACATCGGGCCAAGTGCTAAAAGAAATTTCTGAAGCCGGGAAAGGGAGTTTTCATCATCTTTCCTTTCAAGCCGACGTGATCAAGCAAGTGAGAGAAGAAATTGCAAGACTTCAAAAGTCGCAGTTTGCCGACGGACAAATTAAAACGTTCAAAGAATTGTACCAACCGTTTTTGTTTCTCGCGATTTTATTAGGTCTCATTGAACTTTCGCTTGGTGAACGACGACGGGTAGGCCGCATATGGAAAGGCCGATTCGAGGTTTTAGAACAATGAAGTCAATATTGGTCGCCGCACTTTTAGTTTTAGCCCAACACTCGGCCGCCGACGAGTCTCTTGTTACGATTCGCGAAAATAATCGTGGAGTGACCGAGCTTACAAAAGAAAAGGCATTCGAGGCCGAAAAAACGTTTTTGAACGCCTTGGCTGAAGATCCGTTTAATGTGGTCTTAAAGTACAACCTCGCGACTTCTTATTTAGCGCAGAAAAAATATGATGCCGCGATAAAGGAATACGAGGCTGTTTTGCGGCGGGCCGAGCTGAATAAAGACTTGGCTTTTGCAGCCCATTTTAACGCAGCCGTTGCGGCCGGCGAAAACAAAAATATTGATTTAGCGTTAAGTCATTATCAAGGTGCGCTCGATTTACAACCCGGCTCAAAAGAAGTAAAAACCAATATTGAACTTCTGACGAGCGGAAAAGGCGGGGGCGGCGGAGAAGGCGATAATAAAAACGACGATCCGAAAGACCCGAAAGGCAAAGATCCTGGAAAAAGCCCACAAAACGGCGATAAGTCGAAAGACAAACCTGAAAAACCGATCGGCGAAAAAGAGATGAAAAATATTTTGGAAGAATTGGGACGACAAGAGCAACGCATTCGCGCGCTCGAATATGGAGATAAGAAAGGGGCCGAAAAAGGCCCGAATAAGGACTGGTAATGCAAATCGTTCGAAAGTTTTTATTCTTACTTTTATTAGTCTTTGGCCTCGGGGCCGAGGCGCAGCAGGTGACAGCTCGTATCGAGCCGAAAGTTGTGCGGCCGGGTCAACCATTTTTACTTTCGATTACTATTCAAAGCGATTCGAATGCATCGGCCGAGCAACCAGAGCTTCCGGATCTCGGATCTCTACAGTTAAGAAATGCATCGTCGTCTTCAGAAATTCGCAGCGTTTTTGACAACGGAAAGTTTCAAGTCACTCGATCTCAACTTTTTAATTACGAATTGGTTGCAACTCAGGCTGGGTCTTTTTCAATCGGGCCCATCTCGGTAGTGGTGAATGGTAAAGTCATGCAAACCCAACCGGTCACTGTTCAGGTTGATCCTGGGGCTGCGGCCCCTCAAGGGCAAATGGGCGGCGGCGAGGAAGAAGAAGATACGGGCGACATGGACGATATGTTTCAGCAGCTGCTGAAGCGTCGTCTTGAAATGATGAAGCGCGGGACTCCCGGTAGCCGAGGCGGCGGCGGCGGTGGCTCGGGCGGCGGACTCGGCGGCATGGTCAGTCCAGCCGATTTAAATGATGCCTACTACGTCGAAGTCGAAGTCGACAAAACTAAAGTTTATGTCGGCGAGCAGGTGACAGTGTCTTGGTATCTCGTCACGAGAGCGCAGATCGCCGACATCGATACGCTCAAGTATCCTGCCGTTGAAGGTTTCTGGCGCGAGGATATCGAACTTGCGACACGTTTGAATTTTAAACCCGAAGTCATCAACGGAATTACTTATAACAAGGCTCTTCTCGCCTCGTTTGCTCTCTTTCCAATCAAGGCTGGTGTGTCGAAAATCGACTCGTATACGGCTCGTTGTAATGTAGTAGCGGTCGGTAGTTTCGGCGCAACCAACCAGCAGACCGTGGTGAAATCGAGCCAAGAAGTTCCGATAACTGTTTTACCTCTTCCGACAGAAGAAAAACCCTCTTCGTTCACAGGTGCCGTGGGCGAGTTTACGATGACATCGAAAGTGACCGAGTCCACACTCGTTACAAATTCGCCGTTTGAATTTAAAGTCCGATTTGAGGGCCGGGGGAATTCGAAGAACATCGACCCTCCGAAACTCGATTTGCCCGAAGGCCTCGAACTTTATGACACCAAAGCTGAAGCTAAATATTTTATCGATGGGCGCAGTTTTAAAGAATTTAATTACATTCTCGTCGCGAAAAAAGCCGGCGAACTCATCATTCCAGCAGTGACTTCGAGTTTTTTTAATCAGACTCAGAAAAAATATTATACGCAGTCGACAAGCCCAATCGTCGTCAATGTTGCTCAAGGAGAAAAAACCGGAACCATCGACTCGAAACCTCTGTTAGCCGAAGAAGTGAAAAATCAAAAGCCGCAGTTGCCGACACTTGCCCTTCAAATGAATGATTCGCGGCAGTGGACCATGGGGGCGAGGCTTGGCGGTTGGGCGTCACTCTTGTTGTTCGGGTTGGTGTTTGTCGGCTATCGCGGCTTTATTGAATTTGGCGCCTCCGAAAAGCGTGAAAGTCTCGGGAAAGTCGTGAAAGCGAAATTCAAAGACATCGACGCCTTGGCTGCAAAAGGCGAAATGCGAAACGCGGCCGTGCAAACGACGAATCTTGTTTATCTTATCCTGGGCGAACTCTCCGGGCTTGGCGGTGCCAGCCGTGAATTGTCGATTCTCCTCGAGAAATCGCCGCCGAGTTATCGCAGAGAAGTTGGCGAAAATTTAAGCAAAGCGATGCGTCGACTGGAGATTTTGGCGTTTGCGCCGACAGAATTAAGCGGATCAAATGTGAACGATCAAAAAGCACTTTTAAGCGAAGTTGAAAAATTACTCCGTAAATCACTCGAATATGATTTTGAATCTGACGAATCGTCTAAGGACTAGGATGTTGACTTGAAAATTTATTCACATCTTTTGCCGCTTTTGATCATGACATTCATTCTTACGGGGGCTGCCACACAAGGGGCCTCTGAAATGAAACAGGTCACTATCAAATGGGATGACAAATTCCCGGTTGGGCGGGGCCTTTACGAGAAGAACGCAAAAGTTCCAGACAAGGGGATGGCGGCGGATCTTTTTGAAATCAAAAATCTTGAGCGACAAAAAAAATACGATAAGTGTTACAAGGCGGCAAAGAAGCTCGACACAAAAATGTCGCCGTTAAGACGATGGATCAGCGTTCAAAAGCTTCAATGCGCGATTTCAAATGCGAAGGCATCAAAAAATCAACTGCAGCCGATGCAAGAGGCTTTTTTTGCCGCCGTCCAAGATGCATCGCTCACCGCCGTCGGTCCGCACATCAATCGGCTGAAAGAGGCGTGGGTAGAGGCCGGGCTTATGCTGCTTGAAGCGCAGTCGAAAAACCGGTCACCACAAGTCTGGGCCACCTACGATGCGCTCGAAGAATATTCTTCTTGGGTCCCGCGCGCGAAGCGTGCCGATATTTATCGTATCGCGGGTGAAGTCGCGTTCAGTCAACAGCGCCTCGGCACTTCTGTCGCATTTTTCGAGCGAAGCCTGACTGAGGCCGACCGAACCGCCACGCGTCTTCGTTATCAAGCTATCAAAACAGAATATTATCGCTCAATGGATAAACCGTTGCCTGACTTTACGGTCACGGCTACTGATCGTACCCCCGAAGCGACGCCCGAAGAAATTGAAATTGAAAAACGAATTCAGCAATCGGTTCGAACGAATGATCTCGTCGCGATTGTTGAGGATGGTATTAAATTGCTGCGCGAATTTCCGGGTGGAGTTCGCGCAACTGCCGCCGCCAAACAGATTATTAGCATTTACGTGAGCCTCGCCCAAAAGAAAGACGAAAAGTTGATCAGCATTCGCAAACGTGTGCTGGAGGAAATGGGTAAGGCCGATGGCCAGCGACTTTATGACTGGTCCGTGACGCTGGCCTCGCGCGAGTTTTACGAAGACGCTTTAGCGCTGTCAGAAAAATCCATCGAACTCGTTGGTGGGCAGCCGGTTTCAACCGAAGTTCTTCTTTTGCTTGGACAAAGCTCGCTTCATTCGGGCAATTTTAAAGATGCAAAAAAATATTTCGATAAGTTGATTCGAGAGCACGCGGGTACAAAAGCGGCGGCGGAAGCCATTTTCCGCCGCGGGCTTATTCATTACCGTGAAGGGGCTTATGCCGAAAGCGCTCTTTTGTTTGAAAAGTACCTCCTCATCAAAGATGACCCAGATTTTGAAATATCGTCTCTCTATTGGATGTGGCGGTCGCAACAACAATTGAAAAATCCGCGTGCCGACGAAGTG
>JAYTDP010000298.1:0-1887 GCA_043735865.1 Bdellovibrionales bacterium | reverse complement strand
AAAGCAATATTTGCGTCCGCTGCTTCCGCGATTTCTTTAACCGATACGCCGTCAAAACCTTTTCGTGCAAAGAGATCGCCGGCCGCCTTTAATAGGCGCACCTTCGTTTCATCTCTCAGATTTTTCTCGGTCTCAGTCATGTCGAAAGATCTTAAATGACCATTTAACTATTTTAAATATGTATTTATTTTTTGACTGCTTGCTAGACAACTGCAGGGATTTCAGTTTAAAGGTAACCATGGCTTTATTGAGCGTAAACGTGAACAAAATAGCAACCTTACGCAATTCTCGTGGTGGCAGTGTCCCGAGTGTGACGGGTTGTGCTAATGACCTCTTGGATTTCGGTGCCGATGGTATAACCGTTCATCCCAGACCCGACGGCAGACACATTCGCAGCCAAGACGTTTTTGATCTCAAAGCGGCAATCACAAAGCGTGTTTCTCCTCCCGAATTAAACATTGAAGGCTATCCCAGCCCCGAATTTATAAAGCTGATCGAAGAGGCTCGTCCTGCTCAATGTACGCTGGTCCCGGATCCTCCAGAGGCTCTCACTTCAAATGCGGGTTGGAAAATCGGTGAGAATCTCGATTTTTTAAAGACCGTAACCGGACAAATTCAGGCAACGGGCGCCCGCGTTTCTCTTTTTATTGATGTATTTCAATGGAGTGAAAGCGAAACGAAGGCACTATTAATGACTGGTGCCGAGCGAGTCGAACTCTACACAGAAGGGTATGCCGAAGCCTACAAGGCTGGGCGCCACGAAGATTCAGTGCGGCCCTACGCAGATGTAGCGAAAGAGTTGGCCTCCCACGGTATCGCGGTCAATGCGGGCCACGATCTGAACTTAAAGAATATTCGATATTTGCTTGAGTCCGTGCCTGAAATCGAAGAAGTTTCAATTGGCCACGCTTTGATCGCCGAGGCCCTCTATCTGGGCTTTAAAGAGACGATACGCCAATATAAAGAGCAGATGGCCTAATTTACACTTGAGAACAAACGGGTTCTCGAGTAAAAATCTTTTCTCTACAGGAGTCCCAAATGGCAAAAAAAGGTAAAGTTCGTATCATCACTCTCGAATGCACAGAAGCTCGCCCGGCAGGTCTTACTCCTTCTCGTTACACAACTAAGAAGAACACGCAAACGCACCCAGAGCGTTTAGAGAAGAAAAAATATAATCCGAACATGAAAAAGCACACTCTTCACAAAGAAATCAAATAGGTCTTCCTTGAAAAGTGAGGCCGGCGAAAGCGGGCATAAAAAAAGCCGAGTTTAAACTCGGCTTTTTTATTTGTGGAACGAACAGGTCTATTTTACGAACAATCGCGCGTCGTATTGAAATGCCGGTCCAAAAATATCCACTTGCGCTGGTACAATCGAGAGGCTCACCGCCGAATCTGGAAGCAATTCGGAATTTTCTCGAGTGAGCACTAAGTCAGCCGCTAATTTCCATTCGGTTTTTAAAACTGCCGCGATAACTGCTTCAACTTTTTCGCCATTCATGACTTTCGGCTTCACTATCAATCCGCGGTTATCGGAATAAGATATCGCTGCACATTCTGCTTTCAAAACGATTTTGGCTGGAGCATTTGTCGGCATATCGTCTCGAACTTGAATGAGTTCATCCAGATTCGCGATGCAGGCATCTTGAACTTGAGATTCTGTCGGCACCGACAAATTCACTTTTTTGCCACCAATGTCAGCAACGAAGGATGGATTTACTGAAGTAAGGACGACTCGAGGGGTCCATCGCATTTCTGATTTTAAACATGGAGCTGTTTCATTATGTCGGGGAATTTCCTCAGGGCCATATTCGGTACAAACCAGATTTCCGTTATACTCTTTGAAACCGACCGAAACTTCGGTGGTATGTGCATTTAGAGTCACAGC
>JAYTDP010000297.1:0-11582 GCA_043735865.1 Bdellovibrionales bacterium | reverse complement strand
GGTGCCGTGACATTTGCGCTCACTTCAATGGGCTATAAAAATGTCGGGAATTACGCGGGTGGCTGGGCTGAGCTTTTGCTGGACGCTAAGAAAACCAAGCGCCGAAGATAAAAGGGTACGTGGTACGTTTTCAGCACGTACTTTTTTAAAGCGCTTTTTCCATCTGAAATAAAACTTCATTCATTGCGCGTAGGAATTCTTCGTCATAGCGACCGGCGAGTTTCGTCGTCATAAACTCGAGAGCACCCTTTGGTTTCATGGGCTTATTGTACGAACGCTGTGTGGTTAAAGCGTCGAAGGTATCGGTGAGCGCGACAATCTTGGCCATAGGGTGAATCTCAGATGCCTGAAGTGATTGAGGATAACCATTCCCCAACATGCTCTCGTGATGTTCGAAGCAGCAGGCCTTTATGGCGTCGGTCACATTGTGATCGTTTAAAATTAAAAGCCCGAACTGCGGGTGCTTTTGCATCTGCGCCCATTCGATGTCATTCAGCGGACCATCTTTGCAGATGATGTCGACGCTGACTTGCCGTTTGCCGATGTCGTGGAAAAGCGCACCTTCACCCATTTCCTGAAGTTCTTTTCGCGAAAATCCAGCGACTTGGGCGAGGCCAAGTGAGTAAATTCCCACATCGAGAGAGTGAGTGTAGGTGTAGAAGTCGTGACTCGACAGTCCAATTAGGTGGGCCATCGCCTCAGGCGCTTCGCCCATGAGGTCGACGAATTGTCCGATAATTTCTTTGGACTCTTCAAGGGCTCGTTTGATGTCCGGACTTTCAAAAAGTTCTTCGACCAGCGTCAAGGAGCTCTCGCGAAGAATAATTGCTTTCCGCTTTGGATCGAGTTTTGAACTGCGTAAGTTGTCGCCCACGTTTTTCTTGTAAGCGGCGCGGTCTTCATTTTTCAGAAAGAAAGCATCCGGCGCTTTCGTCTCAAATTTCGAAAGTTTATCTGCTGTTAAAAAATCGCCCTTACGGGTATAAAGGATCTGCTTACTATTGATCAGTACGTAAAGGTCGAAGGGGATCGGCTCACTCGAATTAAGAGATTGAAGACGAACCTTAAGAAATTTTTCGGTGTGGAGTTCAGACATCCATTTATTGTGCCAGAACGAAAAATTCCGGCCAATTTGGATTATTCAATACGGACCTAAGTCTTCTCTGGAGTTAAAGATGCCTCTCGAAATTAATACACCTGTTCAATTCTTAAAAGGAGTTGGACCCAAGCTGGGCGATATGTTGCGTAAACGCGGCATTGCGACGGTGGGTGATTTGCTCGATTGGTATCCACGAACCTACGAAGACCGACGCGCCGCTCGCACTATTTCCTCATTAGAAGCCGAACAAATGGTTTCGGTGGCCGCGACCGTATTGAGCGTCGCGCAAATACCTCTTGGTCGTGCTCGCAAAATTTATGAAGTTCAAGTGGGCGATGCGACAGGGAGAATCCCGTGTAAATATTTTCGCGTTCCATACAAAGGATATTTCGAGCGATTTCAGCGTAATCAACGTGTTCGTGTCGCAGGTAAAGTCATTCTTTATCGGGGCCGACTTGAAATGCATCACCCCGATATACAGCCGATTTTCGATGACACTGAGTCAGTTGAAGACGCGTTGATCCCGCTTTACACCGAAACTGAAGGTTTAAGTCCAGGTAAAATCCGAAAGCTTCTCGAGTCTGCCGTCGAGCAGATTATTGATACCAAAGATTATCCCGAAATTTTTCCCGCGTGGTTAAGGACTGAGTTTTCATTGGTTCCCCGCTCTCAGGCGCTCAAAGAAATCCATTTTCCGAAAGCGGATTGGGCCGAGCAGCTAATGCGGCTCTCGACACCTGCACAGCGTCGGATTATTTTCGAAGAGTTTTTCTGGATCGAACTTCACATGGCTTCGGTTCGTGAAGGATTGCGACGCGAGAGTGCCCCGGCCATTGTAAATGATGGTAGTTGGATGGCGAAAGTTGAAGCGGCTTTGCCATTTAAGTTGACCGGCGCGCAGCAAAGAACTTTGGCTGAAGTCATCGAAGACATTTCAAAATCTTGTCCGATGCATCGATTGGTTCAGGGAGATGTTGGATCAGGTAAAACGCTTGTAGCATTGTTGGCTGCCGCGAGTGCCGCACAAAACGGTTTGCAAACCGCAATTATGGCTCCTACCGAAATTTTAGCTGAGCAACATTATCGCGACGCTCGAAAGTTTTTAACCGACAGTCTCGGCCTCGAAGTCGAGCTCGTGACCGGTCGCTTAGGAGCTCGCGAATACAAGGCAGCTCTCGAAAACGTATCGTCAGGGAAGGCGTCGGTTATTGTCGGCACTCACGCGTTAATCGAAGAGGGCGTCGCTTTCAAAAATCTCGGTTTGGTGATCGTCGATGAGCAACATCGTTTCGGCGTCGAGCAGAGAAATGCACTAAAGAAAAACAATTCACCGCACTTTTTAGTTATGACGGCAACTCCAATCCCCCGCACGCTTGCGATGACGGTGTACGGAGATCTCGATATTTCAATCATCGATGAATTGCCACCGGGGCGTTCTCCTATCGTAACTCGAAAAGTATTTCCGAAAAAACGCGACAATGTTTTCGGTTTTGTTCGCGAGCAAATGGCGAAAGGCCGTCAGGCGTACATCATCTATCCTCTCGTCGAAGAGAGTGAAAAGATGGATTTAAAAAACGCCGTCGACGAACATAAAATGTTAAGCGAGATGTATCCCGAATTCAAAGTGGGGCTTCTCCACGGAAAAATGAAGAGCGACGAAAAAGAAGCAGTTATGACCGCGTTCCGGAGTAATGAAATTCAGATGTTGGTTTCGACAACTGTCGTTGAGGTCGGCGTCGATGTTCCCAATGCGAACATCATGATCATTGAGCATGCAGAACGCTTCGGCCTCTCCCAGCTCCACCAATTGCGTGGACGTGTGGGGCGGGGAGAACACAAGAGCTATTGTATTTTGATGCTGGGCTATGCGCTCTCGGAGGACGCATTGAAGCGCGCCGAAATTATTGAAGGTACGACGGACGGATTTAAAATTTCTGAAGCTGATTTAGAACTGCGCGGGCCAGGCGAGTTTTTGGGTCGCCGCCAATCGGGTTTGCCAGGTTTTAAAATGGCAAACCTAGTCCGCGACATTGCAGTCTTGAAAGAAGCCCGTGATGCGGCTAAGAAGCTCTTGAAGCAAGATCCGCATTTGTCGCGGCCTGAGCATGCGATGCTTAAAGCTGAGTTTGAAAAAGCGAAGGCGAATATTGTTGGGTAGCGCATGAGTTGCTTAAAGATGCCCGGTTCAAAATTTGTGACAAAACGCAACTACCTGCGCAGGTAGCGCAAGAAGGGTGTCGGGAATTATTTAATGGTGAAGTGTTTTGACTCGTGGCAACTACCTCCGGAGGTAGTTGCGCTGCATCCTTCGGAATCACTAAATAATTTGAGATGGCCTCAAACAGTGACGGTACGAAATCTATGACACCAAAAATTTATCTCGAATCTCCACGCATACTCCTTCGTGAAATGACCGAAGATGATCGTGCGAATTTGAAAGACCTTGATAGTGATTCTGAGGTCATGCGGTACTTGTCTAACGGTGTCCCGTCGGACGACGATAAAGTGAATCTCGCGATCACCCGCACGCTTATGTATTACGAGCGGTTTCCGAATCGCTTTGGGCTGTGGGCTGCCATATTAAAAGATACGAATGATTTTGTCGGGTGGTTCTTGCTCCGTCCCGACAGAAATAATCTTGAAAACGAAAAGGATCTTGAACTCGGCTATCGCCTAAAGCGAAAGTTTTGGCGGCAGGGTTACGCGACAGAAGTATCAAAACTGTTAATCGATAAAGCGTTTGAACAGCTCGGCGCTGATACCGTCTGGGCAAAGACGATGAAAAAGAATGTCGCCTCTTGGGGAGCTATGAAGAAGCTCGGGATGTCGTTCGAAAAGGAATACATCGAAACCGAATTTCGCGGCGACGATACGCTCGGCGTGGTTTATCGTTTAACGAAAGATGAGTGGTTGAAAACCAAAAAATGACTCGGGCACCCGGCGCAAAACGTCTGTCGTGGCACGGGACGAAAGTTTGTTTTTTTCCGTCATTACATAACTAATTTGTTCTGGCGGCGGTCCCAGACAACATCTTGGAAATTTTTTCTGTCAGAAATTCTCAACCCTGTACTAAGTACCAGGGGGTGTACTCAAAGTTGTCAGTAAGTTTGATTACTCGTGTCAAAACTGCTATAAATCCTCTGCCTCACCGTATTTTCTCTGCCGAAAGGACCCTTGTTAATGGTCGATTATAATGTTGGCGACAACGCCGTTTATGCAGGTCATGGAGTTGGAAAGATCGTAGCTATCGAAACCACCGAGATGTTCGGTCGAAAGCAGACGTTTTACCGAATCCAGATCCTCGAGACTGGTATGAAAATTCTTGTCCCAACTGATAACGCAGAGTCACGCGGCTTGCGCCCTATTATCTCAAATGAAGAAGCTGAGAAAGTACTCGGCATCGTACGTGAGAAGAAGCTCAAAATCGACAATCAGACATGGAATCGCCGCTATCGCGAGTACATGGAGAAGATCAAGACCGGTTCGGTCTATGAAATCGCTGAAGTGTTCCGCGATCTTTACCTCTTAAAAGGCGAGAAAGAACTCTCGTTCGGCGAGAAGAAGATGCTCGACATGGCGCGAGGCCTTCTTTTGCGCGAACTCGCACTTGCGAAAAGCACGGAAGAGTTGTCTGGCCAAGAAGACATCGCTCAAATCTTCGATCTCAAAAAAGCGTAAATCTCTCGAACTAGCTCTATGCGATCCCGCATAGAGTGCTCTATAATCGTCGCCTATGACGACCACTATTCGAACTCGCTTTGCACCCAGTCCCACAGGATATTTACACGTTGGTGGAGCCCGCACGGCTCTCTACAGTTACCTCTTCGCGAAAAAGCACAGTGGCCAATTTGTTTTGCGCGTGGAAGACACAGACACCGAGCGATCGACTGAAGAGAGCATGCGCATGCAGCTGAGTGATCTCGTGTGGCTCGGCCTGCAATACGACGAGGGAGTGGATGCGAAGACGTTGAAAGATGTCGGACCTTATCCTCCATACCGACAAAGTCAGCGTCAAAATATTTACCGCGAATATGCTCACAAGCTTTTAAAAGACGGTCGCGCTTACTACTGTTTTATGACCGATGAAGAAATTGATAAGCAGCGCGAAGAAGCGGCGGCCGCGGGTAAACAGCAACAGATTAATTCTCCGTATCGCAATTGGACCTTGTCGCAGGGGGAAGCAGAGCTAGCTAAGGGCAAATCTGCGACCGTGCGGTTTAAGGTGCCGGACACTTCGCGTGAGTATTCATTTGTCGATCTCGTGCGGGGAGAAGTGAAGTTCCCTTCGGATATGGTGAATGATTTTGTCATGCTTCGATCAGGTGGGATGCCAGTTTATAATTTCTGTAACGTGATCGATGATGCTTTGATGAAAGTGACCCACGTTTTGCGTGCGGAAGAACATCTCTCAAATACGTTGCGCCAGTTGATGTTGTACGAAGCTTTCGGTTTTGCGGTTCCCCAATTTGGACACGTGTCGATTATTCTCGGCGAAGATAAACAGAAGCTTTCGAAGCGCCATGGTGCGACCAGCGTGAATGAATACAATGAACGCGGGTATTTGCCGGAAGCGATGAATAATTTCTTAGCGCTTTTGGGTTGGAGCCCTGCCGACGGCGAAGAAATTATGTCGATGGACAAAATGATCGCATCGTTCGGTACGGACCGTTTGCATTCTGCACCAGCAGTTTTCGATGAAGTAAAATTGAAATGGATGAACGCGCAACATTTGCGAGCACTGCCACACGATGAATTATGGAAGCGGACTGAGCCGTTTTTAACGAAAGCCGGTCTCGTGCTTCCGAAAGATGCGGACTGGCAGGATCGCGCATTGAATGTCTTCAAGAGCCATATGGAATTGTTGATCGATGCCGTGGAGCTTTTCCGGCCACTGTCGCTTGCGCCGCTCGAAATTGCAGACGACGCTGCTGAGACTCTTGGCTGGGCGAAGTCTCGTGATGTGGTGACGAAGTGGAAAGAAGGCGTTGCGGCTTCTTCAAATGACTTCATCAGTGAAACTGAATTTTTGGCAATCCAAGACGGAGTCAAAGTTGCGGCCGGCGTAAAAGGGAAAGAGCTCTTCATGCCGATTCGCGTGGCCGTGATTGGTAAGCCGCACGGTGCGGAGTTAAAAATTCTCGTACCTCTGTTGAAAAAATCTGTATTGATCGAACGTGCTGATCAAATTTTGAAAAGGATTGGGTAATGGCTCTTAGAGTTTACAATACGCTCTCGCGTAAAAAAGAAGATTTTGTCCCGCTGGTGCCTGGCAAAGTGAGCATGTACGTATGCGGACCAACCGTTTACGATTTTCTTCACGTCGGCAATTTCTTCGGCTCAATTTTTTTTAATCTCGTGCGCAATTGGCTGGAAAAAAAAGGGCTCGAGGTTAAATACGTTTATAACTATACCGACGTTGACGATAAAATTATCGATCGGGCGAAAAAAGATGGCGTAACTTCGGAAGTGATTTCTGAAACATACATTAAAGAATTTCAGAAGGATTACGCTTCGCTCAAACTTCGTCCTCACAGTTTGAATCCGCGTGTAACCGAATATATGGATCAAATTATTTCTTTCATCGGCAAACTGGTCGAGAAGAAAGCTGCGTATGCTCTTGATGGCGACGTTTACTTTAGCGTTCCTTCTTTTAAAGAATACGGAAAGCTTTCAAACAAAACCCTCGACGATTTAGTCGCGGGCCATCGTATCGAAGTGAATAATAAAAAACAGCACGTTTCGGATTTTGCACTTTGGAAAACCGCGAAGCCCGACGAGCCATCTTGGGCCTCACCATGGGGCAAGGGGCGCCCAGGCTGGCACATTGAGTGCTCGGCAATGAACCACGCCATTCACGGTGAGCAAATCGACATTCACGGCGGTGGACTCGATTTGACATTCCCGCATCATGAAAATGAAATTGCACAGACGGAAGCTTTGACGGGCAAACAGTTCGCGAAATACTGGATGCATAACAATATGCTCAATTTCGGCGCGGTGAAAATGTCGAAATCGCTCGGCAACGTGCGCACTGGCCGTACCTTTATGGAAGAGTACAATGGCGAGATTTTAAAATTCTTGATTCTTTCGTCGCATTACCGAAGTGTAGTTGATTTTAGCCAGGTGCAAATTGATCGCACTATTTCGTCGTTAGCACGATTTTACTCAAGCATGGTTCACGCAAAAAAACTAATGAGTGCCGGAAAAGTATTAGCGCCAGTGCCTGAGACTTTTCAAAAAGCGATTGATATGGCCAATGACAAAATTGAAGCTGGACTCGATGATGATTTCAATACTCCCGAAGTGATGGCGCAATTTTTTGAGATCATGCGGCTCTATAATGGATTATGTAATGTGCCGGGTAAGATCAAAGCCGAACAAGTGGCGGTGGCGGAAGTTTATTTTCATTGGATGCGCGATAAAGCGAGCGTGATGGCTCTTTTCACCGAAGATCCTGAGACTTTTTTAAAGACGCTGGACGATATTTTATTGGGTAAGAAAAATCTTTCACGAGAAAAAGTGGACGAGCTTGTACAATCGAGATCCGCCGCACGTGCGGACAAGGACTTTGCGAAAGCCGACGAGATTCGTAAGGAATTAAGCAGCTTGGGGATCGCCGTCCAGGATTCTGCTACCGGGAGCCATTGGGAAGTCGACAAGACAGTTCTGTAGAAGAGGTTTATGAAAAAGACCAAGAAGTTTAAAATTTATTCTCCATTTAAGCCCATGGGCGATCAGCCAGCGGCTATCGAGGCGATCACCGATAATTTTAAAAAAGGCGCCAAGGATCAAGTTCTCCTCGGCGTTACCGGTTCGGGCAAGACCTTTACCATGGGTCACGTCATCCAAAACCTCCAGCAGCCGGCGCTTATATTAGCACCCAATAAAACATTAGCGGCGCAATTGTTTGTGGAGTTTAAAGAGCTCTTCCCTGAGAACGCGGTCGAATATTTTGTTTCTTATTATGATTATTATCAGCCGGAAGCATTTATTCCCTCCACGAATACATTTATCGAAAAAGATTCGGCGATTAATGAGCAGATCGATCTGATGCGCCACTCGGCGACTCGGTCGCTCTTTGCTCGCGATGACGTGATTATTGTCAGCTCGGTCTCTTGCATCTACGGTATCGGAAGTCCGGGCGAGTACGAGACTATGACCATCAAGATTAATGCGAACTCGGCGATGCGCCGGGATCATTTCTTGCGTGATTTGGTTGCAATTCAATATCGCCGCAAAGATATCGATTTCCATCGAGGTACTTTTCGAGTGCGTGGAGATGTCGTCGAAGTTCATCCTCCCTACGAAGAAGATAAAGTTGTACGCATCGAGTTCTTTGGAGATTTCGTCGAGAAGATTTCGATCGTAGATCCCTTGCGTGGCGCAACTATAGAGCAAGTCGATCACGTTGAGATTTTCCCGGGCAGTCACTATGTCACAAGTTCAGGGCGCGTGGTCACTGCAATCGAAACGATACGTAATGAGCTTCGTGATCGCATCAATCACTATAAAGAAAATATGATGTACACTGAGATGGAGCGCATCGAGCAAAGAACCTCTTATGACCTCGAGATTTTGAGCGAAATGGGTTTCTGCCCCGGAATTGAGAACTACTCGCGCCATCTCACGCAAAGGGCTGAGGGCGAGCCGCCTCCGACATTGATCGAATACTTCCCGGAAAAATTTGTGACCATGATCGATGAGTCACACATCACGGTCCCGCAGATTGGCGGTATGTATCGGGGAGACCGAGCGCGAAAAACCACCTTGGTCGAACATGGTTTTAGGTTGCCGTCGGCTTTGGATAATCGCCCGCTGAATTTTCAAGAGTTCGAACGAATGATGGATAAGGTTTTGTATGTCTCGGCGACGCCGAGCCAATACGAAATGCAGAAGAGCGAAGGCCTTGTGGTCGAGCAGGTTATTCGCCCGACCGGACTGCTTGATCCGATTGTTGAAGTGCGACCCGTTAAACATCAGGTCGATGATTTAATGAATGAGATTCAAATTCGCATCAAGAAAAAAGAACGAGTTCTCATTACCACGCTCACAAAAAGAAGTTCGGAGGACCTGACGGATTATTATCAGGGCCTGGGAATTAAAGTTAAATACTTGCATAGCGATGTCCACACGCTCGAGCGCACCGAAATCCTCCGTGATTTGCGCCTTGGAATATTCGATGTATTGATCGGGATTAATTTGTTGAGAGAGGGTCTCGATTTGCCTGAGGTTTCGCTCGTTGCAATTACGGATGCGGACAAGGAAGGTTTTTTGCGGTCTGAGCGCTCTCTTGTGCAGACGATTGGCAGGGCGGCCCGCAATGTTGAGGGCCGTGTGATTTTATATGCAGATACAATTACTGAGTCGATGCGAAAGGCGATGGCCGAGACCGTGCGCAGGCGCGGTGTTCAAGAGGCGTACAACATTAAGCACGGAATCACTCCTAGGACGATTAAAAAGCAAATCTACGCCGATATGACTGAGATCTACGGTGTTCAGGCAGTGACTTCGAAAGATGGTAAGAAAGCGATCGAGAAAGTCGAAAGCACTATTAAAAAATACAGCGAGAAGCCTGAGGCCGTAAAAAAAGATATCGAAAAATTACGCAAAAAAATGAAGGCACATGCTCTACAACTTGAGTTCGAAGATGCGGCAAAGCTACGCGATGAAGTAAAGCGGCTCGAGCTTTTACAGCTCGCTTTGCAAGATGGCGAAGTCGATGATTACAGTGTCGAGGCGATGGAAGGCAAGCTTGAGACAAAGAAGTAGCCCTACGCATGTCTGAGAGGCAGGATCGCCTTGACGGCCTTAAACTAAGGGTTAAAGAGCTACCGAATGATCCGGGCGTATATCTCATGCGCGGGACCTCCGACAAAATTATTTATGTCGGCAAAGCGAAAGACCTTCGCTCGCGCGTGCGCTCGTATTTTCAAGACAAGAAACATCAAAGCGGTAAGACGATTCATTTGGTGAATCAGATTTTAACGATCGATTACATCATCACAAAAACTGAGGTCGAAGCGTTCTTACTTGAAGCTTCGATGATTAAGAAGCATCGTCCGCGATATAATATTCGTCTTAAAGACGATAAAAACTATCCCTACATTCGGGTTACGGCTCAAGATCCTTTTCCGAGACTTTATTTGAGCCGCAGGGTTACCAATGATGGCGCCTACTATTATGGTCCGTTTACGAGCGGACTGGCCGTGCGCGAGACTATTCGATTCTTAAATCGAACGTTTCAGATCAGGGACTGCACGGATGGATTTTTCAAAACTCGCAAACGCCCATGTATGACTCATCAAATTGGCAGATGCACGGCACCCTGTGTGGGACTCGTCGACAGCAATACATATAAAATCGATGTCGACGGTGCCGTGAGATTTCTCGACGGAAAAAATAAGCAAATTATCAAAGAATTAAAAATTAAAATGAAGGAGTCGAGCGGCGGGGAAAAGTACGAAGAGGCCGCTCGCGTTCGCGATAGCTTGCAGGCCATTGAAAAATTGATCGAAGCTCAGGTCATGGTCAGCCAAAATGATGAGATCGATCAGGACGTGCTTTCTTATTTCGGTGATCCGCGAGGGACGCTCATTGAGTTGTTACACATTCGAAAGGGCCGGGTGATTGGGACTCGCTCGCACTTCTTACCGAAGCTCGATTGCAATTCGGCTGATGAAGACCCGAAGGAATGGCTCACGTCTTTTCTCAATCAATACTACGAGGACAACATTATCCCGGACAGCATATTATTGCCGGTCGATTTGACGTCGGACATTTACAAGCTTTTGCGCGATGTCTTTATCGAGCGCCAAGGGAAAAAAGCGAATTTGAGCCATTCGCTGAATACCGACGGGACAAAGCTTATGGCCATCGCACAAAAAAATGCTCAAGCACATTTCAAAGATCATATTAACAAGCAAACGAGTGTCCTAGAAGCTCTCGGTGAGATTCAAATGAAGTTGAAGCTTAAGCAATTGCCAGTGCGTATCGAGTGTTTCGATATTTCGAATTTCCAAGGGAAAGATTCTGTAGCATCCCAAGTGGTGTTCGAAGACGGTGCTCCGAAACGCGACGACTATCGCAAATATAAGATCCGCACCGTTGAAGGCTCGAATGATTTTGCAAGCATGAAGGAAGTTTTGAGCCGCCGATTTAAGCACACTGAATACGATGATCCGCAGTTGGTTGTCGTCGACGGCGGTAAAGGGCAGTTGAGTTTGGCGCTCGCTGCTTTAAAAGAAATCGGGCGCTGGGATATTTGCGTTGTGGGAATGGCGAAATCGCGTACCGAGGGTACGTTTACGGATGCTGAAGTAACCGCGTCTGAAGAACGATTTTTTCTCCCGGGGCAATCCAATCCGGTCATGTTCCCGCGCAACAGTAAAGCTTTAGCGATTCTCGAATCGATTCGTAACGAAGCTCACAGATTTGCGATTACTTTCCACCGTCAGCTGCGTGATAAAAAATTAGTTTCAAGTCG